>NZ_JAGGPD010000418.1 GCF_018613995.1 Microbacterium sp. ISL-103
CCAGGCGGCCTATGCCTTCAGCCGCTTCGTCTTCCGCGGCAAGCGGATCCTCAACGTCGTGATCGTCAGCGTGCAGGCGGTTCCGCCCATCACCCTGCTGATCCCGTACTTCGGGCTGATGGTCGCGCTCGGCCTCTACAACTCGTACCTCGGGCTGATCCTCACCTACATGGTGTTCACGCTGCCCTACGCGATCATCATGATGACCGGCTACTTCAACACGCTGCCGAAAGAGCTCGACGAGGCCGTGCGTGTCGACGGTGCCGGATCCATGACCGCCCTGTGGCGCATCCTGGTGCCGATCTCGATCCCGGGCATCGTCTCGGTCGGCATCTACACGTTCATGATCGCGTGGAACGAGTATCTCTTCGCGCTCACCCTCACCCGCACGATCGACATGCGCACGGTGCCCATCGGCATCCAGCTGCTCATGGGACAGCACTCGTACGAGTGGAACCAGATCATGGCGATGAGCGTGCTCGGGTCGATCCCCGTGCTCATCCTCTTCCTCATCTTCCAGCGGTACTTCATCAGCGGTCTCACGGCGGGGTCCGTGAAGAGCTGACGTCGTCCCGACTGGCCCACGACCACCACGAAACAGGAGAAAACACGTGCTCTACACCGGCAAATCCATCCTCGATGTCGCCAACGCGAACAACTTCGCCATCCCGGCGTTCAACATCAGCGACTGGGCGATGTTCAACGGGATCATGGACATCAGCGAGCAGAAGGCCGCTCCGGTCATCATCGCGATCCACCCCGACGAGGTGTCGCACATCACGACAGACCTCATCCCCGCGATGCACGCCCGTGCCCACCGCTCGAGCGTGCCCGTCGCGATCCACTGGGACCACGGCGGAAGCTACGAGGAGATCATCGCGGCGATCAAGGCGGGCTTCACCTCGGTCATGATCGATGCGTCACTGCTGCCGTTCGACGAGAACGTCGCGCTCACCCGCAAGGTCGTCGACGCGGCGCACGCCGTCGGCATCCAGGTCGAGGGAGAGCTCGGCACGATCGGCGCGAACGACAGCTACGGCGAGTCGGGCGCTGCGGAGATCATCTACACGAACCCGGA
>NZ_JAGGPD010000419.1 GCF_018613995.1 Microbacterium sp. ISL-103
GCGACTCCGCAGTTCATCGTGGATGCGGCCGCCGAGGCGCTGGCCGACCCCGCGAGCTACCGGTACACCCCGGCCCCGGGGCTCCCGGCGCTGCGCGAGGCGATCGCCGCGAAGACGCTGCGCGACTCGGGTCTTGCGGTCTCGCCGAGCCAGGTCATCGTGACCAACGGCGGCAAGCAGTCGGTGTACCAGGCCTTCCAGGCCGTGGTGAACCCGGGTGACGAGGTGCTGCTGCCGGCGCCGTACTGGACCACCTATCCCGAGGCGATCCGCCTCGCCGACGGCACACCGGTCGAGGTCTTCGCCGGCGCCGACCAGGACTACAAGGTCACCGTCGAGCAGCTCGAGGCCGCTCGCACCGACCGCACGACCGTGCTCGTGTTCGTCTCGCCCTCCAACCCGACCGGTTCCGTCTACACCGCTGAAGAGACCCGGGCCACCGGCGAATGGGCGCTCGAGCACGGCATCTGGGTGATCTCGGATGAGATCTACCAGAACCTCACCTACGAGGGCATCACGGCGACCTCCATCGTCGAGGCCGTTCCTGCTCCCGCTGGCCAGACCATCCTCGTCAACGGCGTCGCGAAGACCTACGCGATGACCGGATGGAGTGTGGGCTGGATGGTCGGCCCCGCGGATGCCATCAAGATCGCCGGCAACCTGCAGTCGCACCTGTCGAGCAACGTCAACAACGTCGCCCAGAAGGCCGCGATCGCAGCCCTGAACGGCCCCCAGACCGAGGCCGAGCAGTTCCGCGAGGCCTTCGACCGCCGACGCCGCCTCATCGTGTCGGAGCTGTCGAAGATCGACGGCCTCGTGGTGCCGAACCCGCTCGGCGCGTTCTACGTGTACCCCGACGTGCAGGGCCTGCTCGGCCGCACGTGGGACGGCGTGACGCCGACCACCTCGCTCGAGCTCGCGGACTTCATCCTCGAGCGCGCCGAGGTCGCCGTCGTTCCGGGTGAGGCCTTCGGCCCCTCTGGATACATCCGCATGTCTTACGCCCTCGGCGACGACCAGCTGCTCGAGGGCGTGCAGCGGCTTCAGCGCCTGTTCGCCTGACGCACCTGCGTCGTGCCTGCGCTCGCGGGCGTCACTCCTCGTCGTGGAATCCGATGAGCCAGCGGATGCCGTACCGATCGATCACCGTGCCGTCGTAGTCGCCCCAGGGCCTCTTCTGCAGCGCGTCGATCACGCGACCCTCCGCGGCGAGCTGGTCGAACCAGCTCGCCAGCGTGGACGCATCCGCGGTTCCCAGCAGCGACAGGAACATGCCGCTCATCTGCACGGCGTCGTCATCGGCACCCGCGTCGGCCCCGGCCAGTTCGACCGGTCCCGAGAGCTGGCCGTGCGCGATCGCGTCTCCCGGCCCGTCATGGCGACCGGCTTCGGCGTAGTCGAGCAGCTGGAGCTGCCCGCCGAAGACCGAGCGATAGTGCTCGAGAGCCTCGGAGGCGTTGCCGGGGAACAGCAGGTACGGGATCAGTCCGCTCATGCCGCGAGTGTACGGCGAACGGGCGGCCCTGTCAGTCCGCGACGGCGCTGCGATAGCGCCGGGGCTTGCCCTCGCCGAGGTCGGCGAGGCGCTCGACGCGGTGCAGGTCGATCGGCGACGAGAGCAGCGCATCCAACGCGGTGCGGATGCCGTCGTCGTCGCCTCCGACGATGACCGCGCGCACCCGGCCGTCGGCACTCTGATCGACAGACCATCCCTGGGCGCCGTGGGCCTGCAGCTGCTGTGTCAGCTCGACGCAGGGCACGAGGGATCCGTCTGCCGCACGGAAGCGCGTGTTCTGCCGCCCTTCGAGGTCGGCGATGCCGAGCGTGCCGTCGTCGAAGCGCATCAGGCGCCCGTAGTCACCCGTGCGGTAGCGAACGAGCGGGAGCAGTGGGTTCTCCCCCGCGGTCACCACGATCTCGCCGACGGTGCCCTCCGGCACGGCGACATCGTCCTTCGGGTCGAGCACCTCGACATGCACGCGGCGATCGAGGATCCGAAAGGGGCCGTCGTCGACGCGCGCCGCGACCGGCCGCGTCTCGTGCAGCCCGTACACATCGATCACCGGGCACCCGAACGCCGCCTCGAGCCGCGCACGCAGGGGCGCTGACAGGGCCATCGCACCCGAGAAGATCACCGACGGATGCAGCACCGAGTCGAGGCCGCCGTCCAGCAGCTCGGCGAGGCTCGTGGGATGACCGCTGAGGATCTGCGGGTCCGCGTCGGCGAGGAATCTGTCGCGCGCTGCGACATCGGCCCATGCCGACGGATGCAGATTGAGCCGCGCCATCGCGCGATGACCGAAGCTCGAGATCACTGAGACGTATGTGAACGCCTGACGTTGGAAGACGAGGTTCGCCACCGCCAGTCTCTCGCCGTCCGGTGTCACCTGCGCACCCGCCGCCGCGGCGAGCGCCGTGAGCAGGTGGAAGCCGCGTGCCACCTCCTCGACGTCGTCGGGGATCAGCAGCGCAGCTCCCGTCGATCCCGAGCTCGTGCCGTGCAGCATCCTCGAGAGGTCCGCGTCGAGGGGAACGAAGGCCGCGAGGTCGTCGACCAGGTCGCCCCGAGAGATGGTCGGATAGTCGCCGAGCACCGCGTCCGTCGGCATCCCTCGGTAGCGCAGCGTGCGCCGAACGGCACCCAGGTGCTCCGCGAGCCAGTCGTCGGTCGAGAGGGGATGCCGCACACGCCCCGCCTGCGCGGCCGTGAGCCGGTCGCCGGTCGCGTGGGTCCAGTGCGGGGCATCCGAGTGCGTGCGCCACCGCCTCAGCCTCGCCGCACCGGCTGCGTCGAGAGTCGGCCAGCGCTCCGCATCGGAGAGCACAGCGGCCTCTCCCGGCGCGTACTCGGCGAGGGTCAGCGCCCCGCGGAGGTCGGGGTCACTCACTGGAGTACCGCGCCGCCGCTTCCTTGCGGCGGGCCTCTTCGAGCTTGCGGGCGATGTCGGCGCGGTGTCGATGACCTTCGTAGGCCTCGGCGAGCGCGCGGTCGCGGGCGAGCGAGTCGCACGCGGCGAGCAGGGAGGCTGCCGTCTCGGCATCCTCTCCGGCCGGAAGGAGACCGCACCAGAGCAGGAAGGTGCGGGCGGCCTCGGTACGCCGCTCATCGTCGGAGGTCCACTCCGATGGCGGGGCGATCGGCGCCACGCGCAGTGCCAGCGCGTCGACCGCGAGCGCCGTCCACCCGGTCGAGAGCGCAGGGTCCAGTGGCTCGATCAGTCCCTCGGCGGCGACCAGCCACAGGCCCATCGCCGCGCCCTGGCGCACGCGCGGATCGTCTTCGAAGCGCTGCGCGACGATCTGCCCGCCGAGGATGTCCCCGGCGAGCGCGCGCAGCGACACGCGCCCGTCGAGGAACTCCTGCGGGACCCGGGAGATGCGCGCGGCGACGGATTCGAGTGACGGGCCCGGACGTGCCCGAGCCCATGCCTCGGCCTCTCCGCCCGACCTCTCGCTCCACGCCGCCAGCAGCCCCCCGGCCTCACCCATGCAGGGCCTCCCCGAGGATCGCGCACCCCCCCCGTGCGTCGTCCACCCACCCCCCGTACACCCCCCCCCCCCCCCCCCC
>NZ_JAGGPD010000024.1 GCF_018613995.1 Microbacterium sp. ISL-103
GACGTCCTCAGCGACGACGACTCGCGCCGGCGCTACGACATGGGCGGCGGAGACGGCGCTGCCGGCAACTTCAGCGGATTCGGCGGGTTCGGCGACATCTTCGAGACGTTCTTCGGCGCGGGTCAGGGCGGCGGGCGCGGGGCGCGTCCGCGGTCGCGGCGCGAGCGCGGACAGGATGCCCTGGTGCGGGTCACGCTCGATTTGGGCGACGTCGTCTTCGGCGCGCACCGCGACATCGAGGTCGACACCGCCGTGCTCTGCGAGACCTGCAACGGCTCGTGCTGTCAGGAGGGCACCTCGCCCGTCACCTGCGACATCTGCGGCGGTTCGGGGCACGTGCAGCGCCAGGTGCGCAGCCTTCTCGGCAACGTGGTGACGTCGCAGCCCTGCGGCACCTGCGAGGGCTACGGAACCACGATCCCGTATCCGTGCGGCACCTGCGGCGGGCAGGGACGCGTGCGTTCGCGGCGCACCGTGTCGCTCGACATCCCGGCCGGCGTCGAGACCGGCCTGCGTCTGCAGCTGCCCGGCTCCGGCGAGGTCGGCAAGGCGGGCGGCCCGAACGGCGACCTGTATGTCGAGGTCACCGTCAACCCGCATCCGTCGTTCAGTCGTGACGGCGACGACCTGCTGGCGACACTCGAGGTGTCGATGCCTGACGCGATCCTCGGCACCGAGACGAAGATCCAGGGGCTCGACGGCGAGGTCGACCTCGAGGTCCGCTCCGGCGTGCAGTCGGGTGATGTGCTGACCATCAAGGGTCGCGGCATCACTCCGCTGCGGGGCACTCAGCGAGGCGACCTCCGGGTCGGAGTCCAGGTCGTCACGCCGACGAAGCTCGATTCGGCACAGCGTGCGCTGATCGAGGACTTCGCCAAGAAGACCAAGGCCCCTGGCCCCCAGCTGGCGCAGTTCCAGCAGGGGCTGTTCTCGAAGCTCCGCGACCGCTTCCGTTCGCACTGATCGGGACGACGCTCATGGCTCTGCACTTCCTCGTCGAGACCTCGTCGGATGCTCTGGTGGGCGACCTCGTGTCGCTCACCGGCGCCGAGGCCAAGCACGCGGCGGTCGTCCGACGGCTGCGCGTCGGCGAGGCGGTGACGGTCGGCGACGGCTCAGGCGTCTGGCTCACCGGGGTCGCCGAGGAGGTCTCTCCGTCTCGTGTCGACGTTCGTGTGTCGGCGCGAACCGCCGAACCCGCGCCGAGCCCGCGGGTGGTGCTCGTGCAGGCGCTCGCGAAGGGCGACCGCGACGAACTCGCCGTGCAGGCCGCCTGCGAGCTCGGGGTCGACGAGATCGTTCCCTGGCAGGCCGGCCGCAGCGTCTCGCGGTGGGACGGGCCCAAGGCCGTCAAGGGCCGCGAGCGGTGGGCGACGATCGTGCGAGAGGCTGCCAAACAGGCGCATCGGGCGTGGGTCCCCGCAGTGACGCCTCCGGTCTCGACCGCCGACCTGGCGAAGCGGGCGGCCACACAGCGCGTGCTGCTGCTCGATCCGGGCGCCTCGACGCGACTGTCCGAACTCGAGCCGGACGGCCGCGACATCGTGCTGGTCGTCGGCCCGGAAGGCGGCATCTCCGACGACGAGCTGACGAAGCTCGCGGATGCCGGCGCAGAACGCGTGCTGCTCGGCGATACGGTGCTGCGCACCTCGACCGCGGGCCCCGCCGCCATCGCCGTGCTGTCCGTGGCGCTCGGCCGGTGGTGATCGGCGCGACGGACCGGTCGGTGCTGCGATCAGTAGACTGAGAGCATGTCCGAACCCTCGATCTTCACGCGCATCCTGAACGGCGACATCCCGGGTGAGATCCTGCTGGACACCGGTCGGGTGTTCGCGATCCGCGACATCGACCCCCAGGCGCCGCTGCATGCTCTGGTGATCCCGAAGACCGAGGACTACCGCGACGTCACCGAACTCGCTCAGGGAGACCCGGGTCTGCTCGCCGAGATCGTCGCCGCTGCGAAGCAGCTCGCGTCTGAGCACGCGAACGGCGACTACCGCATCATCTTCAACAACGGCGCCAGCGCCGCGCAATCCGTCTTCCACGTGCACGCCCATGTGCTCGGTGATATCGAGGAGAACAAGCTCGTTGGCTTCTGACGAAAACGACTCTGTGACCGCATCCGACACCGCCGTCGAGAAGATCTACGTCGACGGTGTCGCCATGGTGCAGCTGCTCGGTCCACAGGATCGCCTGCTGCGCATGCTCGAGAAGGAGCACCGCGAGGTGCAGGTGCTCGTGCGGGGCAACGAGATCACGCTCTCGGGGACCGCAGACGCGGTCGCGAAGGCCAAGAACCTCGTCGACGAGCTGCTCACCATGACCCGAGCCGGACACGACCTGGCGCCGAGCGATGTCTCGAGCTCCGCACGCATGCTGCGCACCGATGGCGGCCCGCGCCCCAGCGAAGTCCTCGGCGAGGCGATCCTGTCGACCCGGGGCAAGGTCATCCGGCCGAAGACGGTGGGGCAGAAGGAGTACGTCGACGCGATCGAGGAGAACACGATCGTGTTCGGCATCGGTCCCGCCGGTACGGGCAAGACGTACCTCGCGATGGCGAAGGCCGTCCAGGCGCTGCAGCGCAAAGAGGTCGCGCGGATCATCCTCACCCGCCCCGCGGTCGAGGCCGGCGAGCGGCTGGGGTTCCTGCCCGGCACACTCACCGACAAGATCGATCCGTACCTGCGCCCGCTGTACGACGCTCTGAACGAGATGATGGACCCCGAGATCGTCCCCCGTCTCATGGCGACAGGGACGATCGAGGTCGCCCCTCTCGCGTACATGCGCGGTCGCACGCTCAACGATTCCTTCGTCGTGCTCGACGAGGCGCAGAACACGACGCCCGAGCAGATGAAGATGTTCCTGACGCGTCTCGGCTTCGGGTCGAAGATGGTCGTCACCGGCGACATCACCCAGGTCGACCTCCCGCAGGGGTCCTCGGGGCTCCGGCTGGTCACGCGCGTGCTCGACGGCATCGATGACATCCATTTCGCCCGGCTCACGAGCGACGACGTCGTGCGCCATTCGCTCGTCGGACGCATCGTCGACGCGTACAGCGAGTACGACGAGCGTCGCACCGCTCAGCGTTACGAGCGCGAGCAGGCGGCGGAGTTCGCCAATCGCGCCGAGCGCCGCGGCGCGCAGCGACCAGGACCCCGGGACCGGATGCCGAAACGCGGCCTCTCCTGATGAAACGAGCACAGCCATGATCGAGATCAACAACGAGTCGGCGATCGACGTCGACGAGACCGTGCTGCAGCGGCTGACCGACTTCAACCTCGCGCAGCTGCATGTCAGCCCCGACGCCGAGGTCGCGATCGTGCTGGTCGATGAGGGAGCCATGGAGGCACGGCACGTCCAGTGGATGGACGAGCCGGGCCCCACCGACGTCCTCAGCTTCCCGATGGACGAACTGCGCCCCGGCACAGAAGACCGCCCCACCGCGCCCGGTCTGCTGGGCGACATCGTGCTGTGCCCGCAGGTGGCAGAGACGCAGGCGCAGGCCGCCGGTCACACGCTGATGGACGAGCTGATCCTGCTCACCACGCACGGGCTGCTGCATCTCCTCGGCTTCGACCACGCCGAACCCGAGGACGAGCGCGAGATGTTCGGTCTGCAGAAGGAGCTCATCCAGGGCTTCGCCGCGGCTGAACGTCGCCGATGACCGCCGCCTTCCTGCTCGCAGGCGCCGTACTGCTCGTCGCGTTCGGCGGCCTCATGGCCGCGATCGACGCGGCTTTCGGTGTCACGTCGCGCTCGGACATCGCCGAGATGGGGTCCGAGGGGCGCCACGCCCGTCAGCTGGCGCGCATCGCCGCCGATCCCGACGCGCACGTGAACGCCGTGGCGTTCATCCGCGTCCTGACCGAGACCGCTGCCGCGGTGCTCGTCACCGTTGCGTTCAGCATCCTGTTCGACAACATCTGGTGGGCGATGCTCGCCGCCGCCGTCCTGATGACAGGTATCAGCTTCGTGCTCGTCGGGGCGAGCCCGCGTTCATTCGGCCGTCACCACGCCGAGAGGATGCTGCGCGCCAACGCGCCGGTCGTCCGTGGGCTGCGCATCATCCTCGGCCCCCTCGCCCAGGGGCTCGTCGTGCTCGGCAACCGGGTCACGCCCGGTCGCGGACGCAGCTCGTTCACCTCGGAGGAGCAGCTGCTGAGCATGGTCGACGAGGCGGCGTCGAACGACCTCATCGAAGCCGACGACCGCGACCTGATCCACTCGGTGTTCGATTTCACCGACCAGTTCGTGCGCGCGGTGATGGTGCCGCGTACCGAGATGGTGACCGTCGATGCGACGGCGACCACGAGCGAGGCGATGTCGTTGTTCCTGCAGCGCGGGGTCTCGCGCATGCCGGTTGTCGACGACGATGCCGACGACGTCGTGGGCGTGCTCTATCTCAAAGACCTCGTGCTGTTCGCCTTCCGCGATGAGAACGCGTGGAGGGCGGCATCGATCCGTCCCATCTCGCGCCCGGCGACCTTCGTGCCCGAGTCCATGCGCGCCGAGACGCTCCTGCAGCAGATGAAGCGCGACGCCGTGCACGTGTGCCTCGTGATCGACGAGCACGGCGGCATCTCGGGGCTTGTCACGCTCGAGGACCTCATCGAGGAGCTCGTCGGGGAGATCTCGGACGAGTACGATCAGGTGTCGGCAGAAGTCGTCGAACTCGGCGACGGACGCTACCGCGTGAGTGCCCGGCTCTCGCTCGAGGACGTCGGCGATCTCTTCGGCCTCGAGCTCGAGGACGAAGACGTCGACTCGATCGGCGGTCTGCTCGGCAAGACGCTCGGGCAGGTGCCGCAGCCCGGGTCGACCGTGACCGTCGAGGGCCTCACCCTGACGGGTGGGGCATCGCGAGGGCGAGGGCGTGGAATCGCCACGGTGTTCGTGGAACGCGCGGCACACGACGCGGCAGACACCGCAGATGAGAGAGACGGAAACGATGACTGAGCAGACGCGAAGCGGATTCGTCACATTCGTGGGGCGCCCGAACGTCGGGAAGTCGACTCTCACCAACGCGCTGGTCGGCGAGAAGATCGCCATCACCAGTGAGAAGCCGCAGACGACTCGCCGCGCGATCCGCGGGATCGTCAACCGGCCCGAGGGGCAGCTCGTGATCGTCGACACCCCCGGGATCCACAAGCCGCGGACGCTGCTGGGCGAGCGGTTGAACGATCTCGTCGAACAGGTGCTCGGCGACGTCGATGTGATCGGCTTCTGCGTGCCGGCGACCGAGAAGGTGGGGCCGGGCGACCGCAGGATCGCCGCCTCGCTCGACGGCTACCGCCGCGCGAAGAAGATCGCGATCGTCACGAAGACGGATGCGGCCGGACGCGATCAGATCACCGAACGCCTGTTGGAGGTCGACGCGCTCCGCGACGACTGGGATGCCGTGATCCCGATCTCGGCCCTCACGCGCGACCAGCTCGAGGTCCTCGCCGACGAGGTCCTCTCGCTCATGCCGCAGGGCCCTGCGCTCTACGGCGAGGGAGTCACCACCGACGAGTCGCAGGAGGATCGCATCGCCGAGATGATCCGCGAGGCCGCGCTCGACGGCGTGCGCGACGAGCTTCCGCACTCCATCGCGGTCGTGATCGATGACATCGCCCCGCGGGAAGGCACGGATCTGACCGATGTCCACGCGTCGATCGTCGTCGAGCGCGACAGCCAGAAGGCCATCATCATCGGGCACAAGGGCAAGCGCCTCGCCGACGTCGGTCGCCGAGCGCGGGTCGACATCGAGGAGCTTCTCGGCAGGAGGGTCTACCTCGGCCTGCACGTGAAGGTCGCCAAGGAATGGCAGCGCGACCCGAAGCAGCTCGGTCGCCTCGGGTTCTGAGATGCGACGCCGAGACGCGATGCGGATCGGGTGCTCCATCGGATCGACGGGGTGAGCGCCCGCGCCAGCGACCGCGAAGCCCAGAGGAACGAGGCGTTCACCACGCTCTTCGACGCCAACTGGGCCGCGGTCAGACACCATGTCGAAGGTGTGGTCGAGGACGACGCGGAGGTCACCGAGATCGTCTCGGAGATCTTCCTGATGGCGTGGTCCCGGCTCTCTCCGACGAAGCCCATGAACCGGGTCTGGCTGATCCGCGCGGCGGATCGGGTGTTGAGCGCGCGGACGGGGCGTGCGACGCTGCGACGCACGGCGCTCGATGCCGTGCACGGCGGGGTCTCCGCAGGCGACGTCGCGGACCTCACCATGCGGGCACGGGTCCTCGGAGCTTTGGGTGTCCTCACCGGACGCGAGCGGCGTATCATCATGCTCACGTACTGGGACGGGCTGGCGGTGGGGGAGATCGCTGAGTTGCTGCGCAGCCCTCGTGTCCGAGTGCGCAAGACGCTTTCGCATGCGCAGCGCAAGCTGCGTGGCGAGCTGGGACTGGAGGGGACGGAGGGTGTCGATGAATGACAACGCGCTGCTCGAACGCGTCCTCGTAGAAGCGGATCCTGCCCGCACGGCCCGCGACGCGGCACCGGATGACGCGGCTGCGCGCGCCCGTGACCGGATCATCCGCAGTGCCGCACGACCGCACCCCGAGCGCCGAAGCGCGCTCAGATGGGCGTCGGGTCTCGCCGTGGCCGCTGCGGCGGCCGTGGTCGCGGTGGCGGTGCTGATCCCGCAGGGTGCGGCGATGGCCGGATCTCCCGCGCCGCTCGACTTCGAAAGCGCCCAGAGCACGGCCGAGACGGTGAGCACAGCGCAGGCCGCCCTCGCCTCGACGGCAGGCCCCGCAGAACCCGAGCGCCTCGTGCGCTCGGCGACATGGGGGCTCGACATCAACGGGAACACGGGCGAGACCACCGTCGTCCCGCAACTGAACACTCTGCAGTGGGAACCGGATCTCTCGGGGCAGATGACCTCGGTGCGAGGAGTGCCCTACGACCCGACCGATGCGTCGGCGAACGTCGGTGCGGAGATCAGCAGTTCGGGTGAGGTCATCACGGATCTTCCGATGGAACCGGGGCAGTTCGTCACGCCCGTGCCCGACGAGTTCGGAGATTCGCGCGCGGAGATCGCCGCTGTCCTCGCCTCCTTCCAGATGCCGTCCGATCCGACGGGTGCGGACGTCGTCGCGGCGATGACATCGGTGCTCGAGCAGTGGACGCTCACGAATGCGCAGGAGGCGCAGCTGCTCGCGATCCTCGCCGACTCCGGTGGCGTCGAAGCGCGGGGGACCACCACGGATCGTCTCGGACGACCCGTGGCGGGCCTGCGAGTCGTCTCGCCGGACGGCGTCGCGAGCGACGTGGTGCTGCTCTCGCTCGATACCGGGCGGATCGTCGGCGTCGAGCGCACGAATCTCATCGACAGTGATCTCATCGCGGCGGGGGCCATCATGTCGTACACGATGTGGGACGTCGCTGAAGAACTCGTGAGATGACTCGGTCAGCGGCGGTCGTGCTCCTCCTCGGGGCTCTCGGCGCCCTGTTCACGGGCGGGCCCGCTTCAGCCGAGGTGTCCGTCGACGACGAGCGCGTTCCCGCTCTGATGCGCGAGGTGCTCGAGGAGGTGCCCGGCGGGAGGATAATCGACGCACAGCGCGCGGTATGGCCCGATCTCGGCATGGAGCTGTTCGTTCCGGATGGTGACCGCCCACGCGTGTTCGCGGCGGTGGGCACCTGTGCCAGCGCGCGGGTGTGCGTCTTCACGGGCTCCTCGCTGACCGGGGCGAGACTGTCCTGGAGCACCTGCGCCACCGTCCCGATACCGTCGTCATTCACGGCGAGGTCCGTCGCCGACGCACGGCCGAGCGGATACGCGCAGGCGCGAAGCGGCACGACGGTGCTGGCCACCGCTGTCGCGAACGGCTGGGCGAACGTCGTGGGGTCGGCGACCAACGTGCGATGCGTCCTCTGAGGGTAGGGTCGCGATATGACCCTCGCCACGCACTGGATCGCATCATCATGGGGCAGCCCTGACGGCTGGGAGTTCGTGGAGTACGAAGTCCCCCGACCCAACCACGGCGAGGTCACGATCCGCGTCCGTGCGGCCGGCGTGAACCCCGCAGACGCCAAGCACGCCGCCTCCCCGCGGCCCGGTGGGACGCTCCCTGTGGC
>NZ_JAGGPD010000420.1 GCF_018613995.1 Microbacterium sp. ISL-103
GGTGGCTTTTCTGCGTTAACGTGCGTGCGCGACAAGTACGCGCACGGCGGCACGAACTTCAGCGCCGTCTTCGCGGATCGCCGGTCGTGACGACCGCGAGATGCGGTATCCGGCTCAGCGCTTCAGTCGCGACTCGAGCACGGCCGCGGTATCGCGAACAGCCGCTGCGAGCGTGCTCTCGTCGAGGTCAGCGCCTGCCCACGTGACGGCGACGGCCGCCACCGGCCAGCCGGCGTGATCGCAGACGACGGCCCCGACGCTGCGCAGCCCTTCTGCGACCTCGCTGTCTTCGGTCGCGTAGCCGCGCTCTCGCACGACGCGCAGCAGCTCGCGCAGCTCTGCGGGCTTTCGCGGGCCGAGCCCCGTGCGATCGGGAAAGGCCGACGCATCCGGGTAGAGCGCGCGCACTTGCTCGCGGGGGAGAGCTGCGAGCATTGCTCGTCCCGACGCTGTCAGGTGCGCAGGCAGTCGTACGCCGACATCCGTCACGAGTGCCTGCCGCCTCGGCGCGCGCTCTTCGACGATGTAGAGCACATCGCCCCCGCTCATCACCGCGAGGTGGGCGCTCTCGCCGAGTCGGTCTGACAGTGCGGCGACGAGAGGACGCCCGAGTCGCGCGAGCGGCTGCTGCCTCGCGTACCCTCCGGCGAGTTCGAAGGCCGACGTGCCGAGTCCCCAGCGCCGGTCCTCCTTCATGTGCAGCACGAAACCGTGAGCGGCGAGCGTCGTGAGCAGGTGGTAGACCGTCGAACGCGGCAGATCGAGTTCTCGTGCGATCGCCGAGGCCGCGACCGGCGCCGGCCGCCCGGCCAGATAGCGCAGGATTCGCAGGGTGTTGTCGGCTGCGGGCACCTGCGCGGCGGCGTCGGGACTGTCTGGGATCACAGACACAGGATCCCACGATCGTCTGTCGCGCGCGAGCCGTCGGGTGTGGAATCAAGACATGACCGAACAGCCCCCCGTCCTCGTCGGCGATGCCCCCCTGAGCCACGCAGATGGCGTCGCGGTCGCACGCCACGGCGCCCCCGTGGTGATCAGCCCCGCCGCGTTCGATCGCGTCGCCGAGACTCGGCGCGTGATCGACGGGCTGGCGGCCGACCCGAACCCGCACTACGGCGTATCGACGGGATTCGGCGCCCTCGCCACGACCTTCATCGCCCCCGACCGTCGTCTGCAGCTGCAGGCGAGCCTCATCCGTTCGCACGCGGCCGGCACCGGTGCCGAGGTCGAACGCGAGGTCGTGCGCGGACTCCAGCTGCTGCGCCTGCAGACGTTGACCTCCGGCCGCACCGGCGTCCGCCCCGTCGTCGTCGAGACCTACGCCGCCCTGCTGAATGAGGGCATCACCCCGCTCGTCCGCGAGTACGGGTCGCTCGGATGCTCAGGCGACCTCGCCCCGCTCGCCCATATCGCCCTCGCGGCGATGGGTGAGGGCGACGTCCGCGACGCGTCCGATGAGCTCGTCCCCGCCTCCGAGGCGCTCGCGGCTGCGGGCATCCAGCCCCTCACGCTCGTCGAGAAGGAGGGACTCGCCCTCATCAACGGCACCGACGGCATGCTGGGCATGCTGGTGCTGGCGCTGCATGATCTCGAGACCCTGCTGCTGACCGCAGACATGGCGGCGGCGATGTCGATCGAGTCGCAGATGGGCACGGATGCCGTCTTCGCCGCCGATCTCATGGCGTTGCGCCCCCAGTCGGGGCAGGCCGAGTCCGCCTCTCACCTGCGGTCGTTCCTGCGCGATTCCCCGATCGTGCACAGCCACAAGGGTCCGGAAGACGGCCGGGTGCAGGACGCGTACTCGCTGCGCTGCTCACCGCAGGTGCACGGAGCCGCGCGCGACACCATGGGCTATGCCTCGATGATCGCCGGTCGCGAGCTCGCCAGTGTGATCGACAACCCCGTGATCACGCTCGACGGCCGTATCGAATCGAACGGCAACTTCCATGGGGCGCCGGTCGCCGCCGTGCTCGACTTCCTCGCGATCTCGGTCGCCGACGTGGCCTCGATCTCCGAGCGCCGCACCGATCGCGCCCTCGACCCGGCTCGCAACCACGGCCTGCCGCCGTTCCTCGCCGACGAGGTCGGCGTCGACTCGGGGCTCATGATCGCGCAGTACGCCGCAGCCGGCATCGTGTCGGAACTCAAGCGTCTCGCCGCACCGGCATCCGTCGACTCCATCCCCTCCTCCGCGATGCAGGAGGACCACGTGTCGATGGGGTGGGCGGCCGCTCGCAAGCTGCGTCGAGCGATCGACGGTCTCGGCCGGGTCATCGCGATCGAGATCCTCACCGGCGCCCGTGCGCTCGATCTGCGCGCCCCTCTTCAGGCCGGACCCGCGACCGGCGCCGTGCGCGACCTGGTTCGCACGGTCGCCGCCGGTCCCGGACCCGACCGATTCCTCTCACCCGACATGGAGGCCGTGACCGCCCTGGTGCAGTCCGGTGCCATCGCCCGCATCGCAAAGGAGCACGCGAATGACTGACACCACCCCCGGCACCCCCTCCGCAGGTCCGCGCACGGTGCGCGCCGCCCGCGGCAATCAGCGCACGGCCAAGAGCTGGGGCGCCGAAGCCGCCAAGCGGATGCTGATGAACAACCTCGACGCCGAGGTCGCCGAGCACCCCGAAGACCTCGTCGTCTACGGGGGCACCGGAAAAGCGGCGCGCAGCTGGGAGGCGTACGACGCGATCGTCCGAACCCTCGACGAGCTCGAGCCCG
>NZ_JAGGPD010000421.1 GCF_018613995.1 Microbacterium sp. ISL-103
ATCACGGCCGCGGGTACAAGGCCTACCGCCGCAAGCGCGAGGCGCTGAAGCGGCGCGCGAAACGTGAAAGCCTCGTCTGCGGGCACGGCTCCGACTACGGATGCGGACAGCCGTTCGACTGGTCCCTCGAGTACCCCGACACGATGAGCTTCAGCGCAGATCACCCCATCGCGCTGAACAACGGCGGGCATCTGACGAAGCAGGACCTCCACCCGTTCCACCTGGGCTGCAACAGCCGCAAGAGTGACGCGGCAGAGGTAGAGATCTGGGAGGCATCATGAGCACACACTTCCTCACGATCCATCACGAGTCCTACGACCGATCCACCGTCTTCGGTGTCTTCGACACGTTCCTCGCTGCCCGCGACCACCTCGAAGCCGAGGCGGAGAAGCCCGGCGCGTACTCGTCCGCAGCGCTTGCGGTGGTCGAGGAGTGGGACGGGCCCAAGCTGGTCGCGACGCACGAGAGGGCCATCCTCGCCCCGAAGGTCTGGGAAGCGTCGTGAGCACCGCAGCACGCAAGGCGAGGAAGCGCAGCGGCGAGCGGTGGAGCAAACCACGCAAGCGCCCGACCGCCAGGCATGGCGACCCGCGAGGGCTCGGTCTCATCAGCAGCGCAGAGATCATGGCTCGCATTCTCACCCGCCGCGCCTGATCCACTCCACCCACGAACGGAGACCACCAGTGACCACCGCACGCCGACGCTACGGCTCACCGCTTCACCACTGGGTAGACGAACACACCCGACCGCGGCCCCGTCTCAACGCCCGCTACCTCACCCTACGAGCGGCGCTACACGCCCGCCTCCGCGCCCGCAAGCTGCAACGCGGGTACACACACCTCACACACGTGATCATCGCCCACAAGGCCACCCAGCAGCCCACCTGACCCCGGGGGTACACCCCACCCCCCAAACCCAGGGCCACCTCCCGCTCCGCCTGTCCTCGTCTCTCTCCGGGTGTTTTGGGGTCTGTTCGCATTCGCATTGGTTCGCATCGCATTGGGGGTCGGTATGGCTCGTCCTCCTGCTCCGTGCGGCACGTTGTCGGCGTACAAGCGGCACAAGCGGAAGGGTGAGGCGGTCGATCAGGCGTGCATGGCGGCGATGAAGGCCGATTCTGCTGAGCGGTCTGGTCGTGGTGACGATGATGCGCAGTCTGCGCCGATCGTGACGCTGCCGGGTGGCTCGGTGAAGTTCCCTGACGCCCCGGTGGTCGACGTCGATGCGCGCGCGGAGCTGCTCGCGAACATGGCGCTCGTGAAGAAGGCCATGGAGGCGATCGCTGAGGTCGACCCGATGAAGATCGTGACGCTGTCGAAGCGGCACTCGGAGCTGGTCGACGAGCTGGTGAAGGTCAGCGGCACCGCTCCGGCGGGTTCTGCGGCGAAGGAGGCTGATCCGTTTGCCTTCCTTGGTGACGCTTCTCGGCGACCAGCGCCCGCGCCTCGAATCTCGTCCTGACGCTGTCGGCTCGTGGGGTGAGCTCGCGGTCGATTTCGCGACCGCGGCGGGCATGAAGCTCGAGGACTGGCAGGAGTACGTCGTCTGGGCGTGGCATGACGTCGACACGAACGGGAAGTGGGCGGCATCGGAGTGCGGGCTGCTCGTATCGCGCCAGAACGGCAAGAGCGAGGCGCTCGTCGCGTTCGACCTCGCCCGCCTGTTCCTGTTCCCGACCGAGGACCGACGCCGGCGCACGGTGCTGCACACCGCGCACGAGCTGAAGACCGCGACGGAGACGTTCGAGAAGGTGTCGGCGATCGTCGCAGCCAACGAACGCCTCATGGACATGGTCGACCACATCTACACGGCGAACGGCAAGGAAGCGATCCTGCTGAAGCCGCGCCCCGGGCAGCTGCTCGGCGACCGTCTCCGCTTCGTGGCACGGTCGAAGGGATCAGGGCGAGGGTTCGCGGCGAACGACATCGTCTACGACGAGGCTCAGGAGCTGTCGCCGGCGGCCCGCAAGGCGCTGACGTACACACAGTCGACGATCCAGAACCGCCAGGAGGTCTACGCGGGCACCGTGCCCGGTGAGGACAACGACGGCGAGGTGTTCGAGGGCGTCCGCGACCGTGGCCGTGGCCGCGCGCCGCGCACGACGTGGCAAGAGTGGTCGCCGGAAGGCGCTGAGGACCCGAAACGTGTCGATTCGATCGAT
>NZ_JAGGPD010000422.1:0-469 GCF_018613995.1 Microbacterium sp. ISL-103
CGTGGCCGCCGCGTGCTTCGTGCTGCACCGCACCCGCACCGGGCGCACCGTCTATGCCATCGGCGGAGCCGAGAACTCCGCGCTGCTGATGGGGCTGCCGGTCTACCGTACGAAGGTGCTCGTGTACGTGATCAGCGGCGGCCTCGCAGGTCTCGCCGCGGTGCTCTACACGGCGCGGCTCGGCACCGCTCAGAACATCACCGGCATCGGCTGGGAGCTCGACGCGATCGCCGCCGCCGTGATCGGAGGCACGGTGCTCACCGGCGCCTACGGCTATGTTCTCGGGTCGGTCGTCGGCGCGCTGGTGCTCGGACTCATGAACGTGCTCATCACGCGAGACGGCGGCATCCCGCCCGAGATGACGACGATCATCACCGGCGGCATCCTGCTCGTGTTCGTGCTGCTGCAGCGAGCGGTCACCCGCAGACGCGAGTAGCTCTGCGTGATCATCGACGAACGGCCCCCTCTC
>NZ_JAGGPD010000422.1:528-4319 GCF_018613995.1 Microbacterium sp. ISL-103
CCCCGCTCGAGCGAGAGGGGGCCGCTCGCGTGATCCGGATGCGGGGGCGCCGGGTCAGCTCGTCGGGATCCACACCCGCATGGTCGACGGACCGCGCCGGGCCCAGTCGTGGTAGGCGATCAGGGGTGCATCGACCATGTCGCCGGTCAAGCGGTGGCGCACCGGCAGCACGACGTGACCGTCGCTCTCGACGGGGTCGCCGACCACGACCGCGTCGCCGACATCGGCTCCGAGATCGATCGACTCGAGGGCGAGCACCTCGGGCCCGCGCTCGATCGCGACGCTGCCGCGCACGGCATCCACCATCGGATGCGGTGAGGTGGCGCGCGCCACGATCGGCAGATCCAGCTCGACGATGTCGCCGGCACGGAAAGCCCGGGCGACCTCGACCGCCCCCGCAGGTGCGGGCGACTCCGTGACGTCGCCACCGCTGCGCACTCGTACCGTGGCGCCGTCGGCCCAGCCGGGAACGCGCAGAGTCAGGGTGAACTCGGCATCCTCGCGGATCGTGACGCGGATGCCGCCATCGGCCGGATACCCCGTCTCGACATCGAACGCCACGACCCGGCCGTCCGGCAGCGCCGTGCGCACGATCGAGGGCGCGTACTGGTGCAGCTGCACGCCGTCGTCATCGGCCGTGGACACATAGGCCGCGAGGCTCGCGAAGGTGCGGGCCACATTGGGCGGACAGCACGATACCTCGAACCACGGGGCCCGCAGCGATGACGAGGCTCGCGGCGACGTCGCATCCGGATCCGCCGGGACGCCGGGTGTGCGCTGGTGCAGCGTGTTGGCGTAGAAGAACGAGCGCCCGTCGCCGGCGGGCGAGGTCGCGACGACGTTGAACAGGGTGCGCTCGATCAGGTCGGCGTAGTGCGTCTCGCCCGTGGCCAGCAGCAGACGCCACGAGAACATGATCGAGCCGATCCCGGCGCAGGTCTCGGAGTAGGCGCGGTCGGGCGGCAGCTCCCAGTCGTCGCCGAACGCCTCGTCCTGATGATGCGACCCCTGGCCGCCTGTGACGTAGGTGCGGCGTTCGACCGTGCGGTCCCACTGCGCGCGCAGGGAGTCGAGCAGCGACTCGTCCGACAGCTCGGTCGCGACGTCGGCGGCAGCGGAGGAGAGGTAGTTCGCCCGCACGGAGTGCCCGCGCAGAGCCTCGGCGTCGCGCACCGACAGGTCGTCCTGGAAGTAGCTGCGCCCCCATTCGATCTCGCCCAGAGACCCGCGGCCGTGCCGCTCGACGAACAGAGCGGCCTGGTCGATGTAGCGCTGCTCGCCGAGCGCTCGTCCGAGTTCCGCCAGACCCACCTCGACCTCGGCGTGCCCGCAGATCGCGTCGCGCCCGTCTGCGCCGAACTCACGGCAGACGAGGTCGGCGGCGCGTCGGGCGATGTCGATCAGACCGTCATCCTCCTCGGGTCGCGTGCGAACCCGGGCGACGGCCGCCTGGAACAGGTGCCCGAGACAGTACAGCTCGTGCCCCCACTGCAGCGCCGACCAGCGCTCACCCTGACCGTCGCGGCCGAACATCGTGTTGAGGTACCCGTCGGGCTCCTGCGCCGCGGCGACCCTGTCGACCACGCGGCGGAACCGCTGATCGAGGTCGCCGTCAGCTGCGGCATCCGTGCGTCCGATCTCCCACGCCAGCGCCTCGAGGTACTTGAAGATCTCGGAGTCGGCGAACTCGCGGCCCCGGCGTCCTTCGGGAAGCGTGCCGGCGGCGGCGAGATCGAAGTTCGGCAGCCACCCCTCGGACTCGAGGCGCGATTCGATGTGCGTGAGCGTGGCCGTGCCGTTGACGGCCTGGCGGTCGCCCCAGAACCCTCCGGTGATGCGCACCTCCGAGAGGCCGAGAGGCCGCAGTCGGCCGCGGGTGGGGACGACGGGCGCGGCAGGTGTTGTGGTGTCGAACATGGTCATCCCTTGAAGGCGCCGGACATGAAGCCGCGCACGTAGTGTCGTTGCAGGATCAGGAAGAGCAGGATGCAGGGGAGCGCCAGCACGACGACCCCCGCCTCGGTCGCGCCGTAGTCGACGACGCCCTGCACCTGTCCTCGGAGGTTGGCCACCGCGAGCGGCAGCGTCATGCGGTTGGTGTCGTTGATGAGGATCAGCGGGGCCATGAAGTCGTTCCACGCGGTGAGGAAGGCGAAGAGCCCGACCGTGACGAGACCCGGCTTGACCGCGGGCAGCAGCACCCGCCACAGGGCGCCCCAGCTCGAGCATCCGTCGACCATCGCCGCCTCGTCCATCTCTTTCGGAATCGACTCGAACGAGATGCGCATCATGAACATCGAGAACGGCAGCTGGAACATCGTGATCACCAGCGCGACGCCGACGAGCGAGTTCTGCAGGCCGACCGAATTGAGGATCACATAGAGCGGGATGAGCAGGGTCGCGTACGGCACCATCAGGATCGCGAGGGTCAGCAGGAACAGCGCGTTCTTGCCGGGGAACGAGAAGCGCGCGAATGCGTATCCGCCCAGCAGCGAGATGAACAGCGTGAGCGCCACCGTGAGCACCGAGACGAAGAGCGAGTTGCCGAGGTACACCCAGATGCCCGCCTGGTACTCGCCGAGGGCGGCGTAGTTGCCGAAGCCCCAGCCGTCGGTCTGGCTGGTGCCGGCCATCGGGCTGACCGACGAGACGCCGGTCCAGATGAGCGGATAGAGGAAGATCACCGCGAGGGCTGTGGTGAACACCCAGTACGGGATGCCGAAGACGACGCGGGCTGCCTTCGAGCGGTACCGGGGCGCGGTGGGCTGATGATTCGGGGCGACGATGGTGCGCGTCAGGGTCTGGGACATGATTCTCAGCTCAGTTCTCATCCGTGCGGCGGAACGCGCGCAGCTGGAAGACGTTGATGACGATGAGCGCGAGCAGCACGATCACCGAGAGGGCGCCGGCGATGCCGAGGCTGTTCTGCCCCTGGAACGCGACGTTGTAGATCAGCTGCACCACGGTCATGGTGCTGTTGTCGGGGCCGCCCTTGGTGAGGATGTAGAACTGCTCGAACGCGAGCAGCGACCCGGTCACGCACATCACGGTGGTGAGGGCGAACGTCGGCTTGAGCAGCGGCACCGTGATGTCGCGGAACGTCTGCCACCGGTTCGCGCCGTCGATGCGGGCGGCCTCGTAGACGTCGTCGGGGATGCCCTGCAGGCCCACCAGCATCAGCAGCATGTAGAAGCCCGCGTACCGCCAGACGATCAGGAATATCGTCGACCACAGCGCGCCCTCGGGGGAGCCGAGGAACGTGATGCCCCACGACTTCATGAGGTTCGCGAAGGGGCCGGCGATGGGGGAGTACAGCACGTAGAAGAGCAGTGAGGCGGATGCGAGGCCCAGGGCGCTCGGGATGAGGAACGCCGTGCGCAGGAACCCCTTCCACCGGGTCGACTCCTGCACGAGCAGGGCGAGTCCGAGTCCGAGGCCGATCAGGATGACGGTGGTGATGAGCGTGTACAGCAGGGTGAAGCGGATCGAGTCCCAGAAGAGGCGGTGAGTGACGGCATCCGCGTAGTTCTCGGGGAAGTTGATGCCCTGGTTGCCGCTCAACAGGGGCCAGTCGGATGCCGACATCTGCACCACCAGCACCAGCGGGACGATGAAGAGCAGGGCGACGAAGATCGCGGTGGGGGCGGCGTAGAGCCAGCCCTGCACCGGGCCGCCGAACGCGGTGCGAGGTCTGCGGCGACGCAGCGGGGGTGCGGCCTGGGTCATCTCGTTATCTTTCGATCGGGACGTACGGGTCCGCCGTCGTACGCGCGTTCGGGCATGCGCGCGGG
>NZ_JAGGPD010000423.1 GCF_018613995.1 Microbacterium sp. ISL-103
GGTCGCCGCCTCGCCCGCGGGGACGGCGGCCCGGCTCGCCCTCCGCGGCGACGGCAGCCACTAGGTGTCTCTGGATGCGGTGGTCGAGACGATGCGTCAGACCGGCATCGACATGGCGACGAAGTACAAGGAGACCAGCGAGGGCGGCCTCGCGGTGAACGTCATCGAGTGCTGAGACGAGCGTGCAGCAGTCGCGTCGGTGGCTGCGGCTAGCCTCCTTCGAAGGAGGAACGCATGGAATCGATCTGGACCCCCGGCAGTCGCCGGCGGCGCGAGCAGCCCGTCGTGGCGGTACGAGCGCACGACGACGCTCCCGAGCCCGGGCGCGTCTGGCCCACCAGCATCCCCGCGGTCGCCCAGGTGCTGAAAGAGGGGATCGATCTCGCGCCCGGGGTGACGTTCCTCGTCGGCGAGAACGGCAGCGGCAAGTCCACGATCGTCGAGGGCATCGCGAGCGCCTACGGGCTCTCGCCGGAAGGCGGCTCGAAGTTCGCCAGGCACAGCCCCCGCCCCACGGAGTCGCCGCTGTCTGAATGGCTGCAACTGCAGCGCGGGGTCGGCGCGAACCGCTGGGGATTCTTCCTGCGGGCCGAGACGATGCACTCGTTCTACACCTACCTCGAAGAGAATCCCTCGCCGAGAGGCGACGTGCCGTTCCACGAGATGAGTCACGGCGAGAGCTTCCTCGCCCTCCTCGACAGCAGATTCGACGAACCGGGGTTCTACTGCCTCGACGAGCCCGAGGCGGCGCTGTCGTTCCAGTCCACTCTCACGCTCATCGCGGTGCTGCAGCGCATCGTCGACGACGGCGGTCAGGTGCTCTGCGCCACCCATTCACCGGTGCTCGCGGCACTCCCCGGGGCTCGCATCCTCGAAGTCGGCGAGTGGGGCATCCGTCCTGCCGAGTGGCACGACCTCGAGCTGGTGAATCACTGGCGCTCGTTCCTGCAGGACCCGCCGCGCTATCTTCGACACCTGCTCGACTAGGGGTCGCCCACGCGGTCGCGCGGGCAGATAATCAAGCATGACGAACGGTCCGGCGGTCGAGATCTCTGGGCTCTGTGTGCGCAGGGGCACCACGCAGGTGTTCGACGGGATCGATCTGACGATTCCCCGCGGCGAGATCACCGGACTTCTCGGACCCTCGGGATGCGGCAAGACCACGCTGATGCGCGCGATCGTCGGTGTGCAGCAGATCGCGTCGGGAACCGTGACGGTGCTCGGCGAGCCGGGAGGGTCTCGGCCACTGCGCCATCGCGTGGCGTACGGCACGCAGGGAGCCGCGGTCTACAGCGACCTCACGGTGCGTCAGAATCTCTCGTACCTCGCCGCCGTGCTGAAGGCCCCGAAGGGCGACGTCGACCGGGTCATCGACGAGGTCGGCCTGGGCAGTCAGTCTCGTCAGCTCGTCGGGTCGCTCAGCGGTGGGCAGACGACACGGATCTCTCTGGCGATGGCTCTGATCGGATCTCCCGAGCTCATCGTGCTCGATGAGCCGACCGTGGGTCTCGACCCCGTGCTGCGGGTCGAGCTGTGGGATCTGTTCCGCGGTCTCGCGGCGAGCGGGGTCACGATGATCGTCTCGAGCCACGTGATGGACGAGGCCCTGAGGTGCGACCGGCCCGTGCTGATGCGCAGCGGACGGATCATCGCCGACACCGACCCCGCGTCTCTGCTCGCCGACACCGGCACGTCCGATCCCGATGCGGCGTTCCTCACTCTGATCGAGCGCGACAGTCGTGCGCACGATGCGCCGACGGTGCCTCGCACCCGCCGTGAGCGACGGGAGGCCGCGGAATGAACGGCGGGAGGATGCTCGCCACGGCGGGTCGGGTGCGCGGGCAGCTGCGGCACGATCCGCGCTCGATCGCGCTGATGCTGATCGCGCCGAGCCTCCTTGTCGGTCTGTTCGCCTGGCTCTTCAGCGACCAGGACGGCGTGTTCGATCAGTTCGGCGGAGCGATCCTCGCACTCTTCCCGTTCATCGTGATGTTTCTGATCACGTCGATCACGACCCTGCGCGAGCGACGATCCGGCACCCTCGAGCGGCTCATGACCACCCCGCTCGGCAAGGCCGACTTCATCCTCGGGTACGCGCTGGCGTTCGGACTCATGGCACTGCTTCAGGCGGTCATCACGGTGTCGTTCGCCGTGGGGATCTGCGGTCTCGACGTCGAGGGGGCGCTGTGGCAGCTCGGACTCGTCGCCGTGGTCGACGCGCTTCTCGGCACAGCGCTGGGTCTCCTCGCCAGCGCCTTCGCGCAGACCGAATTCCAGGCCGTGCAGTTCATGCCGCTGCTGGTGTTCCCGCAGATCATCCTCGGCGGGTTGTTCATGCCGCGAGATCAGATGCCCGACGTCCTCTCCGCGATCTCGGACTGGCTGCCGCTGAGCTATGCGATCGACACGATCAATGCCGTGACAGCCGGTGACGAGGGGTGGGGTGTGTACGGGCCCCTGCTCGTGGTCGTGGCCTTCGGCGTCGGGGCGCTCGTGCTCGCGTCCCTGACCCTGCGGCGCCGCACGCCCTGAGCCCCAGCGCGGCCCGGGTGTCCTCGCTCGTCTCAGCGCGCGGCGCGGTTCTTCGTATGCTTCGTCGGCGCAGCGGCCCAGGGATCCTCCGGCCAGGGATGCCGGGGGTACCGGCCGCGCATCTCGGCGCGCACCTGAGCGTAGGGGCCCGACCAGAACGAGGCGAGGTCGTCGGTGACGGCGAGCGGACGCCCGGCGGGAGACAGCAGATGGAACAGCACCGGCACCCGTCCGTCGACGAGTCGAGGGGTCTGCGCCCACCCGAAGCATTCCTGCAGCTTCACGGCGACGACGGGTCGCGTGGTCGGGTCGTCGTCGGGTGCGGGGTAGTCGATGCGGATGCGCGATCCGCTGGGAACCTCGAGGCGCTCGGGAGCGAGCTCGTCGAGGCGTGCCGCGTCGGGCCACGGCAGCAGACGGCGAAGTGCGGGCGTCAGGTTCAGACGCCCGGCGGGAGTGCCTCCGGCCAGAGCATCGAGTTCCGGCGCCAGCCAGGCATCGAGCGACTCGACCAGGCCGGCATCCGAGACGTCCGGCCACAGATCGCCCAGCTCCCGTCGCAGCAGCGCCACTCGGCGGCGTAGCGCGTCGGCGGGCTCAGACCACGTGAACATGCCGATCCCGTCGCGTCGCAGGGCCCGGCCCACGGCATCCCGCCCGTCTCGGGCCGATGCCCGCACCGGCGCCGACGATCGCAGGATGGCGCCGATACGGCGCTCGCGACGTGCCTGCACACGACCGCCGACGAACTCCGCCTCGACGCGGTCGCTCATCAGGTGGCTCGCGGCGTGCTCCAGTTGCGTCTCGGTGAGCACCGCGGCCGAGCGGATGACGGCCCCAGACCCTGCGGCTGCGCGAGCGGAGGCGCGTGCGACGTCGGCGACGGCGATCCACTCGACGGCCGCGAGCGCGCCCCGCACGCCCGCCCGGGTTCCGGAGGCCAGCAGGAACGTCGCCCCGTCTGCGGTGCGCTCGACGCGGTGGGCGATGCGATCGGGAAAGGCCAGCGCGATCACGAGGCCGACACCGTCGAGATCCGAGCGGACACCCGGAGTCGCTCGCACCAGGCGTTCGAGGCGATTCGCATCGTCGCGCCATCGGCGGGAATCCGGGGTCCGCCCGCCCCGCAGTGCGATGAGCGTCTGCGCGACGTCGGCATCGGTGACGCGCAGGTCGCCTCCGAGGACCGCGACGACCTCGGCCGCGAGGCGACTGCCGACCACGGGGCTGCCGTCGCGCAGGGCTCGTGCGAGTCGGGGGTCGGTCGGGACGTGTGCGAGAGCGCGTCCCTCGGCTGTGGCGCGACCTTCGCCGTCGATCGCGCCGAGCCCGCGCAGCACGGTCACGGCGTCAGCGAGGTTGTCGGCGGGCAGGGGGTCGATCATCCGCAGGCCGACCCCGCCGGGGGAGCCCCAGCAGGCGAGAAGAAGGGCGGCATCGGCGAGGTCGGTCACAGCGATCTCGGGAACCGGGCGCGCGGGAGCCGCAGCATACGTGCGCTCATCGACGCAGCGGATCACGGCACCGGGGCCCTGGCGGGTCGCGCGTCCGGCGCGCTGCACGCTCGACGAGCGGGATGCGGCGGTGGTCACGAGGCCCGTCATACCGCGGGCG
>NZ_JAGGPD010000424.1 GCF_018613995.1 Microbacterium sp. ISL-103
CGGGCAGTGGGGCGGCTCGGTCCTGCTGCCGCGCAGCGGCCAGTACGGGCGCATCCGCGTCGACCGGCAGCGAGTACGGTCCGGGCTCCAAGGCAGACAGCGAGACCTCGGTGGGCTCGTCTGCGGTGAGCGGAACGGTGAACTCGTCAGCGATCGTCGCCGAGCCGACCTCCGTGACCGTCACGACGGCCTGCGAGTCGGCCTCAGGAGACATCAGCCGAAGGACCGCCATCTCTGAGTTGTCTCCCGGGCTCTCGAAGACCTGGATCCCCGGCAGCACCGGATGCTGCTGAGCCGCAGGCACGGCGTCCTGCAGGTCGATGCCCGCGGGGTCGAGCGTGCGCGTGAGAGAGGACTGCAGCACGGCCCGCACCGGCGATCCGGTCGCCGTCATCTTGACGATCGGGAAGTCCGATCCCGCGGCGATCGAGGTGAGGGGAAGCGCGAGCTGTGATTCGGCCGGGACGATCAGGGTGCTCGATGCCCGCACCGATCCGTAGACGGTGAGCGTGACGGTCGACGGCACGACACCGGGGTTGGTGAGCACGATGAGGTCTTCGGTGCCCGTCTCGACCGTGCCGCCCACGAGCCACGATTCGGTGCCTGCCGGCCGACACGGGGCCGCGGCGAGGCCGAACAGGTCGGATTCTGCGATCGTGAAGGATTCCGTCGCGCCGAGCAGGGGGGCGGTGCGTCCTTCGACAGGGCCGACGAGGCGCTGTGCCGAGCCTCCCTCGGCGAGATCCTCAGCCACGAGAGGTGCCGAGTCCGGCATGCGGGAGGATCCGTCCACGGTCACCTGCGGCGAGGCCGCCGACACCATCTCGAGCGGGTTCGACGAATCGCGCCCGATCGCACGGAACTCGCCGTTGCAGACGAGAACGGTGTCACCGGGCAGAGGCGTCACCTCGGTCTGCGCGGGCTCATGAGCGATCGTCGGCCACGGCGCCGAGATGGCGAACACGACTCCCACGACGCATGCGGCGGCGACGACCGCGCCGGTGAGGACTCGCGCGCTGGTCGCGGCCACCCGGAATGCACGGGTGCGGGTCATCGGATGCCCTCCTCGGCGTCGTCATTCGGCTCATCGTCATCGCCAGGGCGGCGAGCAGTGCTCTGGCGATCGCGGTCAGGCGCGGCCGGGTCTGAGCCGGGGGCCGAGTCGGATTCACTGGAGTCGGTATCGGCCGAGTCGGTATCGACCATCTCGGCATCGGCCAGCCCGGCATCGGCGGAGTCGGCATCTGCCGTGTCGGTACCGGCGTCGGCGGACGGAGTCCCGCCTGCCGCCTTCTCCTCTTCCGAGGCGGACGCGGTCGGGGCGACCTCGGCCTCCTCGCGATCGTCGCGTGACTCCGCATGCCGCGGAAGCACGAGCGGCTCCTCAGGGGCACGCCCCACGATGCGGGACTTGGCGCGGGCCGCCCGTCTCGACGCCCGTGTGGGCACCGAGAGCAGCAGAGCGGCCAGCACCAGAACGAGCTGCAGCGTGATCACGAGGCGCGCCGTCGCGTGCTGCGTCGGCGACAGATCGGCGCGCGGCGAGGCATCCGCCTCGAGCCGGTAGAGCACTCCTCTGTCGGTCGAACCGGCCTGCACGAATCCGGCTCGCTGGTCGAGAGAGGTCACGGCGGCGGTGCGCAGCGTCCGCGCCCGATCGGACTCATCGCCCGACACGGTCGCGAGCAGCACATAGGCGATCCCCTGCCGGCCCAGCTCATCCGCCGCGTCGAAGTCGCGCGCCGACAGCAGGTCGACCGAGAGCGTCGTGAGGTCAGTGCCCTGCAGTCCGGTCGCCGTCGAGAGCATGGTCGCCTGAGCGCTCAGCGTCTCGCTGCCGCCCCACGCGACCAGCGTCGAGAGCCCGCCGTCGTTCTGCGGGGTGAGCACCAGCGTTCCGACGGGACGGTCATCGCCCGCCTGGGCGGCGACGTAGGCCGGAAGAGTCGATGCCGGACCGTCTCGGAGCTCCGACTCTCCCGTGTGGAATGCTGCGAGGGCCGGTACCGCGCACACCGCGACCGCGAGCCCGGCGACGGCGGCGCTCAAGACCCTCACTCGCGGCAGCGAGACAGCGGTGTCGAGCGTCACGAGAGCAGCGCCCGTCAGACCGATCCACATCAGACTCAGACCGCTGCCCGGCCAGATGGCTACGGGGAGTCCCTGCGCGAACGACACCGTGATCCCCACGGCGAGGAACGCGGTGGCGTATCCCGAGAGAGCGACGACGAGCAGTGTGATGCCCGCCCGCCACCGCGGTGCGACGGCCGACAGCAGTGCGAGCAACGCCAGCGGGGCCAGGAGAACACCCGCCCACGGGGCGAGTTCGGCTCCGACGAGCGTCGCCCATCCGGCGAGGTCGCCCGTCGGGAAGCCCGATGCCAGGGCGAGTCTGCCTGCGGCATCGGCGGACGCCTGCGGTCCTGCCCAGACGGCGCCGGGGTCGGCGAGCACGGCGATGAGCGTACCGTGACGCAGCTGCCACCATACGAGTGGCGCGAAGAGCACGATCGCGGGCACCGGAACCCACAGCAGCCGAACCGCGCCGCGGATGCGAGCGCCGGCGAGCGTGATGCCGAGTGCGATGACCCAGAGCAGCAGCAGGGCCGGGGCGAGCGACGGTGCGCTGGCGGTGACCGCTGCGAACAGCAATGACGCGGCGCCCGCCGCGCCCCACGACCGATGCGCCACCACTGCGGCGTGGAACAGCCAGGGCAGGAGCAGGTGCACGAGCACGCCCGCGGGCCGCCCGTCGACCAGGGCCGTGAGGAATGTCGGGGCGAGCGCCCAGACGACGCCGGCGAAGATGCGCAGACCCGAGCGATCGGTGACTCGGGTCGCGGCGAACCATCCGCCGAGGACGGCCAGCGGCAGCGCGAGGATCCAGAGCAGCACCAGGGAGAACGACGGGGCGCCCGGCCACAGCGAGCCGAGAACCGCGATCACTGCGGCGAACGGGTCTGCCGGACCGACGACATCTGCGCCGAGACCGCGCAGGCCCCAGGCGGCGTCGCTCCACAGGGCAGCCACCGTGGCCCGCAACGGCAGAAGCGCTCCGCCGCCCAGCACCGGCCATGCGAGAAGCGTGGTGAAGGTCGCCACGCTCACGACGAGCGCCGCGAGAACAGCCCACGCTCCGCCGCCAGAGAAGAACCGCAGCTCGCTGACCGCTCCGCCTTCGCTGCCGTGGCCGTCGTCGAGGCGTCGACGAAGGTCGGAGCGACTCACCCGCAACGGTGCGATGCTCGCCCAGCTCGACGAGCGGAACGCTCGGATACGTCCGCGAGAGCGAGCGATCGAGCCGACGCGCACGAGCACCGTCAGCGCGGCCGCCCACTCGGGGAAGACCGATTCGGGGCGCTTCGCGATGAGGTCGGTGATCGAGCGCCAGAGGGCGAGCGGCAGCAGGCTCAGCCAGTGCAGCGCGACGGCGACCGCCGGAGCGTATGCGAGTCGACGGTGAAGCTGCGCGACGCGTGTGGCGTATGCGCGCCGGCTGCGGCCGGACGGGAGCGCTGCGGGGCCGTCGGGCGATACCGACACGCGCGCCGACGGCACGAGGACGACGCGACCGCCGCCCAGACGAGCCCGCACTCCGAGATCGAGTCCCTCGTCAGCGCCTGCCAGCGCCGGGTCGGGGCGCAACGCGTCGCGCACCTCTCCGCGGATCAGGAGAACGCGGATGCCCGCACCGAGAGCGTCGTCACGACCGTCGGGCTGCCCCTGATCGAGCTCTCCGGCGGCCAGCTCGACCGAGCGTCCGAGACTCGTCATGCTCACACCCAGCGACACGATCTCGCGGTCGTTGTCGGTGTGGACGAGCTTCGGGGCGACGATCGCCGCAGACGGGGATCGTTCGAGGGTGCCGACGAGGCGCTCGAGCGCTCGCTGATGCGGAGCGGTGTCGCGTGCGAGCAACCAGACGGCGCTTCCCTCGGCGACCCGGGGCCTCGCGAGCTCGACGGCGTCGGCGAAGGACGTGCTCCCCCGCGCCTCGATGATCCCCTCGACCAGGCTGGCGACGGCGTCGCTCTCTCTGGCCGTGGTCGCATCGCCGCAGATCACCAGGGTGATCGCCGCAGCAGGTGTGGTCTGGGAGCGCAGTGCGTCCAGTGTGCGGAGCAGCTGCGCGCGGGCGGACGAACCGGGGCGCGCCACGATGATTGCATGAACTCGGGCTGGCATGACCTGGTCAGCCTAAGCGCGCGATGCGGGCCTGCCGGGCACCGGATGCGGCGTGGCCGCGAAGCGGTGAGGGCCGGAGAGCCGAGGAGTCAGCTGGCCTGGCGCTTGAGCTTGCGACGCTCGCGCTCGGAGAGACCGCCCCAGATGCCGAACCGCTCATCGTTGTTCAGCGCGTACTCCAGGCATTCGCCACGGACATCGCACGAGGTGCAGATGCGCTTGGCATCGCGAGTCGAGCCGCCCTTTTCGGGGAAGAAGGCCTCGGGGTCGGTCTGCGAGCACAGCGCATCGCTCTGCCAGGAGAGAGCGTTGTCGTCGTCTGCTTCGACTTTCCGAACTCCCGGAACGCCGAGATTGATCGGATCGACGAACCAGTTCTCCGGTACGTCTGAACGGTAACCCGTCATCTCGCTCTCCAACCCCTTGATTCCGCCCCCTCGGCGGGCCG
>NZ_JAGGPD010000425.1 GCF_018613995.1 Microbacterium sp. ISL-103
CGCAGCGTTGATAATGTGGTCCGCTCCGAAGTCCTTGGCCATCGCCAGACGCGAAGACTCCACGTCCACGGCGATGACTCTCGCGCCGAATGCTTTCGCCAGCATGGTCGCGCTGAGACCAACCGGGCCCTGTCCGAAGACGGCAACAGTGTCGTCGGCTGCGAGATCTACACGCTTCAACGCGGCGTATGCGGTACCAGTGCCGCAGGAGATCGCTGCGCCGGTCTTGAACGATAGGGCATCGGGAAGTTTGATGAGGGTGTGCGCGGGAACCTTCATGAAGTCGGCATGGGCACCATTGCCGTTTAGTCCGCCGTAGACCGTCTTTTCGTTCGGGCAGTACTGGGTCCATCCCGACCTACAGAACTCGCATGTCCGACAACCGTCGTAGTGGTGGACCATCACCCGGTCGCCAACGTGCGCTTCACTGGGACGCACCGTATCCCCGACAAGCTCGACGACACCGCACGGCTCGTGCCCCTCGATGACGATCTCGCTCTCAGACCGGCGCGGACCATGGAGGTGATGCAGGTCACTGCCGCACATTCCGGATGCCATCACCCGGATGACGACTTCATCCGGCCCGGGTGTCGGGTCAGCGTACTCGCGGAGCTCGATTGCCCCTTCGCCGCCGAAGACGACCGCCTTCATGACTCAGACCTCACGTGCATCGCCAGTTCCTTTCGGTGTGGTTGACGGTAGTCGCATGTTCTGCGCTCCCGCGGGTGTGGCGCGTGCTCAACTACGAGCGCGCGCCACAATCAGCGCACTAGAAGGTGTGCAGGACGAATCGCAGGAACTCTGCCGGCTCCTCGGCCTTGAGCGACACCGTCTCCTCGTTGGGAAGGAATTCGTACCCGCTCTCCGCACCGTACTTCTCACCGTTCACAGAGACAACACCGCGCGTCTGGAACAGGATTTCGATGGACGGGAATGTTCCCGCCTCGTAGGTCGCCCCCGCTTCCAGGCGCACGAAGCCGATACGGAAGTCACGCTCCGTGAAGTTGCCGATCCACTTCTCCGAGACACCCTCAGCTCCCTGCGGCAGCCACTCGAACGCGTCGGGGTTCATCGCGATGACATCGGTGTATCGCGGCGTGGCGAACTCGAGCTTGCGGCCGACCGCGTGCTCAAAGATCGCCTGCGAGCCGTCCTGCGACTGCTCCTCGCCGTTCTCGTCCGTCCAGTAGTAGAGCCCCTTACGGAACTCACCCTTCTCCTCGAGTGCAGCGTTGGTCGCCTCGCGCTGAGCAACGCTGAGATACCCCTGCCCACTGGCGCCGCCGGCCTGCAGCACGAGGGTGCGAAGACCTTCCTCGCGCTCCTGCGGGCCGTAGTGAACGCTCTCGGGGAAGTAGCCGACCCAGCCCTCTTCGAGGTAGTCCGTTTCAGAGTACGGCAGGCGTCCTGCGATGACGTAGCGCACCTGATCGAAGTTGTGACGGTGACGCGGCGTGCGCCACCCTCCTCCGCCGGTGTGCCCCATGTTCAGGTCGAAGTTGTTCGGCGAACCGTCCTCACCAAAGAGCAGGTGCTTCTGGTCGAGCACCCCCTCTCGCATGGTGCCGACCCGCTCGCTGCCTGTATCTGCCGCCTTGCTTACGCGCATTTCTGCTCCTTGGTATCGGTGCCCTATCAAGACCGCGACGCCTCTCACATCGAGTACCTCGCCTGTCTAACAGAACCGTGTTCGTTATTTGACAGTATCCCACATGACGGGATATGTTCAACAACAACTTAGACAGAAGGATGGCGATGACGACTCCGCTCACTCATACGCTGCAGGATTCGGGAGTCCCGGCATCTGCACGAGATTTCAGCGTCGACGAGCGGGTGGTGATCATCACCGGAGCCGCCCAAGGCATCGGACGCGAGCTCGCACGTCAGTTCGCAGCCGCCGGCGCGTTTGTCGCGGTCACCGACCTGGACGTGGACAAGGCATTCTCAGTCGTCGAGGAGATCGAGCAGGCCGGAGGGACCGCGCTCGGCGTTCCCGTCGATGTCTCCGACCCAGATTCCGTCGACGCGATGGTCTCCCGCGTCGTCGAACGGTGGGGTCGCGTCGACGTACTCATCAACAACGCCTCGATCTTCGCCACCTTGCAAAAGGGGCCGTTCGACCAGATTCCGTTGGACCAGTGGAACCGCGTCCTGGGAGTCAACGTCACCGGCCCGTACCTGTGTGCCAGAGCTGTCGCTCCTCACATGCGCAAGGCAGGCTTCGGCCGTATCGTCAATGTCTCCTCCGATGCTGTGACGCGCGGAACGGTCAACTACCTTCACTCCGTCCCCACCAAATCCGCCGCCATAGGCCTTCCAACCTCGCTTGCCCACCAACCC
>NZ_JAGGPD010000426.1 GCF_018613995.1 Microbacterium sp. ISL-103
CGGCGCCGCACCGGCATCCGATGCGAGGGCATCCTCCGCGGCATCCATCGCGACAGCATCCTGCGCTGCATCCGCGGTGAATCCCAGACCATCCGCCGGATCCACGGCGGGTCCGGCGACCGCCGACCCGCCGCCGACGCCCGCAGCACCGTCGACACCGCGGTCCGCCCCCGAGTCCACGACTCCGGCGCGACGCGCCTCGCGCTGCAGCATCCATGCCGTCACCGCGGCGACCGCATGGCAGAGCGTCATGACGACGCCGACCAGCCAGCCTCCCACACCGAGAAGCACTCCGCCGAGAGGGCCGCCGGCCAGCTGCAGCGCGGCATCCCGCCCCTGGTTCGCGGCCTGGGCCCTGCCCATCGCGTCGCCGGGCACGATCTCTTTGATCGCACTCTCGCCCGCGACGTCGAAGAGTCCACCGCGGGCGGCCAGCAGCACGTTGGCCGCGAGCAGGGTGCCGAAGGTCAGGGCGTCTGCGAGCGCCAGCACCGTGAAAGCCCCCGACAGCAGGATGCCGACGAGTGAACCGGTCAGCATGAGCACGATGCGCCGGTGCCGGTCGGCCAGGATGCCGCCGATCAGCGTCAGCGCCAGACGGGAGACCATGCCTGCGCCGCCGATGATGCCCGCCTGCGCGGGGTCGTTCGTGACGATCAGGGCGAGCAGTGGGATCGCGAAGGCGAAGAGGGCGGCCGCGAGGCCCTTGCTCGTGTCGCTCACGAGCCAGGTCAGGTATCGGGAGTTGCGCCAGAGTCGGTTGGGCGCGGTCGCGGTCGTCATGCCCCCAACATAATTGCGCACGAAGAGTTGCGCAATACTTATTGCGCAACTTCGGGTGCGGATACACTCGCGGTATGAGTGAGCCGCAGGAAGAGACCGACAGGGTCTGGATGACATCGGCGATGCTCAAGGCCTACTCCCACCCGCTTCGCCGCCAGATGATCCGTCTCTTCGCGCGGCGCGAGCACCTGCGCGCCGCCGATGTCGCCGCCGACCTCGGCGTCGCTCCGAACAGCGCCAGCTTCCACCTCCGCGTGCTCGCCGATGCCGGCCTCATCGAAGAGGCACCCGAGCATGCGCGGGATCGGCGCGACCGCGTGTGGAAGTCGCGCAAGGGATCGATCAACCTCGGCGGCCCCGAGCACCCGGTGCCGGATGAGGCTCTGGGAATCGCCATGGTCCATTCCCTGGCGGAAGACCATCAGGACACGATGGCGCGAGTGATCGCGTGGACCCCCGAATACCTCTCGGGTCGCACCACCGAGGTGCATGCCGCGTTCGTGCAGCAGATGGTCCGGCTCACCGAGGCCGCGTTCGACGCCGTCATGGAGCGCGTGCGACAGGTCATACCCGCGGCGGCCGAGGC
>NZ_JAGGPD010000427.1 GCF_018613995.1 Microbacterium sp. ISL-103
GCCAGAGCATCCGCGTCGGCCAGCTGATCACCGCGATGCGCCACACCGACCGCTCGCGCGAGATCGCCGAGCTCGCGGTGAGCTTCCGCGGCCGCGGCGCCGTCGGCTTCGACATCGCCGGCCCGGAAGACGGGTTCCCCGCCCCGAACCACCGGGCGGCCGAGGCGGCGGGCCCGGCATCGATCCGCTCGGCACTGCTCGACGGCCGCGCACTGCGCCTCGGACACGGCGTGCGGATCGCCGAAGACCTGCAGGTCATCACCGAGGAGGGCGATGAGGTGCAGGTGCAGTTCGGCGACCTGGCGCGCTGGGTGCGCGACCGCGAGATCCCGCTCGAGCTGTCGCCGTCGTCGAACCTCCAGACCGGAGCGATCGCCGCGTGGGGCAACACCATGGCCGATCACCCGTTCGACCTGCTCTACCAGCTCGGTTTCGCCGTGACGGTCAACGTCGACAACCGCACGATGAGTGCGACGTCGCTGACGCGCGAGCTGTCGCTGCTCGTCGAGGCGTTCGAGTACGACCTCGACGATCTCGAGACCTTCCAGTTCAACGCCGCCGCAGCCGCATTCCTCCCGGTCGAGGAGCGCGAAGAGCTGGTCGAGATGATCGCAGAGGGCTTCGACATCTGATCGGCGGGTGTCGGGGACCACGCGCATGACCGCATCCGTCTTCGTCGCGGGGCCCGTCTCGTGGAACTCGATCGTCGTGCTCGACCGACTGCCCGAGCCCGTGCCGCACATGCAGTTCGCCGAGGCGAGCTGGGAGACGCTCGGAGGAACGAGCGCGGGAAAGGCCTTGAGCCTGACCGCTCTCGGCCGTCCGACGCTGCTCTATGCGCTGACTGCGGCAGACGAACCGGGCGACCGCATCCGTGCGGCGATGGCCGAGGCCGGAGTCCGCGCACTCTGGGGTGCGGGCGACGCGACGGAACGTCATCTGAACCTCATGACGCGGCAGGGCGGTCGGGTCTCGCTCTACCTCGCCTCCCCGGCAGCGACAGACGGCACGCACGATCCGGATCTGCATGCGGCGATGAGCGCTGCGGACGTCATCGTCCTCGACCTCGCCGCAGAGCCGCTGCGCCTGCTCCCCGCGGCGCGCGACACGGCGAGACCGATCTGGGTCGACGTGCACGACTACGACGGCACGGCCGACTTCCACAGGCCGTTCCTCGCGGCCGCGGATGCGGTGTTCTGCAATGCGGATCGCCTCGACGATCCGGTGGCGTTCCTGCGATCGCGCGTCGAGGCCGGGGCATCGCTCGCGGTCTGCACGCTCGGTGCGGAGGGGGCAGTCGCCGTCGACGCCGAAGGCAGCGTGCACCGGATCTCCGCCGTGCCCGTCGAGGTCATCGACACGAACGGCGCGGGCGACGCGTTCCTCGCCGGCGTTCTCGACGCCCGGCTCGAGGGAGCCGACGTGCCCGCGGCGCTCACTGCGGGCGCGCGATCGGCGGCGTCAGCGCTCGGCACCCGACACCTGCATCCGTCGCTCGATCGCGTTCTCGGCTGACCGGTCGCGTCGTCAGTCCCGCGGCACCTCGGCCATGAACGGGACGAGGATCCGAGACACCTCGGAGTGCATCTCGTCGCTCGAGAGCGCGGGCTCTCCGTCGCCCGCCTGCGGGCCGTAGTCGCCGAACGAGGCGTGGGATGCGCCCTCGATCTCGACCATCTCGGCGTCCGCGGGCAGCAGGTCGCGCGCCGCGTCGATCTTGTCCGGCGTCGACAGGCCGTCTTCGCTGCCCGAGATGCTCAGCACCGAGAGGTCGGTCTCCGAGACGTCGTTCGAGCAGTACGAGCCGAACAGCACGAGTGCCTCGGCGTCGGCTGCGAGCTGGCAGGCCCGCACACCGCCCAGCGAGTGTCCGCCGATGGCCCAGTCGTCGATGTCGGGGGCAGCGGAGGTGAAAGCGTCGAGGCCGCGCAGATCGAAGAACGCGAGGTTCAGCCACGGGCGGGTGATGACCACCGTGACGCCGTCTTCAGCGAGGCTCTGCAGGATGGGGGCGTATGCCCAGGGATCGACCTTCGCGCCGGGAATGAAGACCAGGCCCACCTCGGAGTCGCCGTCGGCCGGCGTCAGGACGATGCCCTGTTCGGCGTCCTCGACATGGATCGCGGTGTTGTCGCGGACGCTCGCGAGCGGCTCCTTCTCGGCGGGCATCACCCCGATCTGGCTCCAGGCGACGATGCCGCCGATTCCGAGCACGAGGACTGCGACGAGTCCCCAGAGGATCACCGTGATGACGCGACGGCCACGCTTCTTCTGCACGTCGTCAACGTTACGGCGTGCGGATGTGAGCGACCTCGACGCCGGCGCTCAGACCCGGCCGGCCGCCATCGGCGATTCCAGCTCGCTCTTCTCGCGTCGCGCCGCGCCGCGGTAGGCGTCCTTGTTGACGTAGTAGGCCATTCGCTCGAGGCCGAGGTATCGGTAGCCGCCGGTGAGGTCGGGCCATGCCTCCGAGGTGACGCGCGTGCGGAACCTGTCCGCTCGAGCGGGGGCGTGCTGCACGGCGTCGAGATAGGCCGCGAGCAGCTCCGCCTGCTCGTAGCGGCCCTGCCAGCCGATGCCCGAGGCCTCGATCATCCCCATCACGTAGAGGCCGTTGAACGAGGCGGGGAAGACGTTCAGGAACAGTCGGGGGGAGGCGCCTCCCCAGTGCAGATGCCGCCGGTTGACGAAGGGGTAGTCGAGCCGATAGCCGGTGGCGAGCAGCACCAGATCGTAGTCACCGGCGGTCTCGTCGCGGAACCGCACGGTCGTGCCGTCGAAGCGCTCGACATCGGGCCGAATGCGCAGATCGCCCTGACCCAGGTGGTTCAGGATCATGGTGTTCACGATCGGGTGGGATTCGTAGATGCGGTAGTCGGGCTTCGGGAAGCCGAAGCGCGCCGGATCGCCGGTGAACGCCCGGAGCACCCGGCTGTCGATCGCCTGCTTGAGGCGCGCCGGCAGCGGCCGCCCCTGGTTGAGGGTGTCGCTCGGACGTCCGAACAGGTATCGCGGCACGAAGTAGTAGCCGCGACGCACGCTCATGTCGACCGACGCGGCATGGTGAACGGCGTCGACCGCGATGTCGCATCCGGAGTTGCCCGCTCCGATCAGCAGCACTCTCTTTCCGGAGAGCTGAGAGGGGGAGGTGTAGGAGCTCGTATGCATGAGCTCGCCGGTGAAGTCTCCGGGGAACGAGGGTACGTTCGGCTCCGCAAGGGTGCCGTTCGCGAGCACGACGCCTGCGTACCATCGAGTGTGCTCGCCGTCGGGCCCGGAGCTGGTGAGATCCCAGCCCCCGTCGCGCGGTTCGAGACGGGTGACCCGTGTCTCGAAGCGGAAGAGATCGCTCAGACCGAAGTGCTCGGCATAGTCCTCGAAGTACTGCCGCAGCACCCGGTGACCCGGATAGTCGACGGAGGAACGCATCGGGAACTCGGCGAACTCGGTCGTGGTGCGGGAGGAGATCAGGTGCGCGGACTCGTACATGGTGCTGCGCGGATTGTCGATGTCCCAGAGCCCGCCGACCCCGGTGGATGCCTCGAAACCGTCGACGCCGATCCCGCGCGTCGAGAGAGCGCGGGCGGCGGCGAGTCCTGACGGCCCTGCGCCGATGATCGCGTATCTGTTCATGCTGCTCCTGCACCTCGCTGTGCACGCACGTGCGCCCTCCGCCGATCGTATCGGCAGAGGGCGCAGGTGACTCGTGCCGCGACGCCCAGGAGGCGCGCAGGGCCGTCTGGCGTGAGGCCACGGCGTCTCGGATCGCGGGGAACAGCGGATGCTCGGGATCGAGACCGGTCGTCTGCGCGGTGAACGCGAGTGCATACTCGGTGCGCAGCAGCTGCTGCAGCTCGACCGCATGCTCATCATCGGGTTCCTAGAATTCGAGGGCAGCCGTGACCGCGCCGACGAGGGCGACGGTCGGGAGCCCCCGTTCGGCGGCCATCGCGGCC
>NZ_JAGGPD010000428.1 GCF_018613995.1 Microbacterium sp. ISL-103
CGCGTCGGGGTCTCGCGGCCAATCCTGTGACTAGCGTAGATGCCACGGCTTCAGACGTGCTGAGAGGCGAGCGACATGTCAGACAACGACCCCACCCCCGAGGACTTCCAGGAGTTCCTTCGACGAATGATGTCCGGCCAGGGCGCCGGCGACATCGACCCCGAGGCGCTGCAGAACGCCCTCTCGGGCATGGACGGGATGCAGATCGACCCGGCCATGATGCAGACGATCATGTCGCAGCTGCAGGGCGCCTTCGGTGGTGATCCCTGGGAGAACGCACTCCGGCAGGCGCTTCACATCGCCAACCGCGACGGACTCGGGATCACCGACGGATCGCGTACCTCGCTCGTCGACTCGTTCGCTCTGGCCGACCTCTGGCTCAGCGAGGCGACGACCATCTCCGAGCTCGCCGAGGCTCCACGGGCGATGACCCGAGGCGAGTGGGTCGAGGCGACTCTGCCCGTGTGGCAGGAGATCGCGGGACCGGTCTCGACGAGCATCGCCGACGCTCTGACCAGCGCTCTCGACACACAGGTGCCCGAAGAGATGCGCGGTGTGGTGCAGGGCGCGGGCAAGCTCATGCGCGGCCTCGGCGGATCGGTGTTCGCCGCCCAGTTCGGCCAGGTGCTCGGCAACCTCGCGCTCGAGGTGGTGTCCGGCGGTGACGTCGGCATCCCGGTGCTCCCCGCAGGCACGGCAGCGGTGATCCCCCAGAACCTCACCGCCTTCGGCGAAGGTCTCGAGATCCCCGAAGACCAGATCACCCTCTACCTCGCCACCCGCGAGCTGGCCTATGCGCGGCTGTACCGCCACGCCAAGTGGCTGCACCTGCACGTGATGGCGCAGATCACGGACTTCGCACGGGGTGTGACCGTCGACGTCGACGCGCTCGAAGACGTCGCCAGCCGCCTCGACCCCTCGAACCCCGAGGAGCTCCGAGCGGCCATCGAGGGTGGAGCGCTGCTTCCCACCCAGAGCGACGCACAGCGCGAGTCGCTCGCACGCCTCGAGAACCTCGTCGCGACGATCGACGGCTGGGTCGACGTCGTCACGGCCCAGGCCACGTCTCGCCTTCCCGACGGCGCGCGGATCGCGGAGGCGGCCCGGCGCCGTCGCGCGGTCGGCGGGCCCGCCGAAGACGCCCTGGGCGCTCTCGTCGGCCTCAAGCTCCGGCCCCGTCGACTGCGTGAGGCCTCTGCCATGTGGCAGGCCGTCACGGATGCGGTGGGCACAGAAGGGCGAGACGCGCTCTGGGACTACCCCGATCTGATGCCCACCCCGGACGACATCGACGACCCGACCGCGCTCGTCGCCCGCCTGCAGGCGACCGCCAGAGGCGAGCAGCCCGTCGCCGACGAGTTCGACGAAGCTCTCGCCCGCCTGCTCGACGGCGAGGACTTCTCGAACGATCAGAGCGACGCGTCAGGTGGCTCCGCGAAGCCGAACGAGCAGGACGACGACGAGGGCGGCCCCGGCGGCGACCGACCCGTGTGACGCGTCGGCGCACTCCTCCTCCACAGGGGCGGAGTGCGCCGGGATTTCTCCACGGATGACCTGGACACGACCATCCGCCCCTCGGATATCCGCAGAATCGAGGGATGTCTCCGCTGTCGTCCAAGACCACCACTCGACTCGATCCCGCCGTGCCGTTGCTCTGGCGCGACGGCGAGACGTTGCAGATCGGCATCGAGGGCACGCTTCGCATCGCTGCCAGGGAACCCTGGGTCGAGCGGCTCGTCGGTCGCATGGCGGCAGGATTCCGACGGTCGGCCTTCGACGTGATCGCCCATGCGGCGGGCGCCCCGCGAGCCGAAGCGCGCAT
>NZ_JAGGPD010000429.1 GCF_018613995.1 Microbacterium sp. ISL-103
CACCGCAGCGACCGGCGAGCCGACCGCTGCCGCGAGTGCGACCAGCCCGATGGGCTCGTCGATGATGAGCAGGATCGCCTCGATCCGCTCGGAGAGCGGCGACTCGCGCACGATCTCTTCCGTCGCTGCTGCCGTCATGTCATCGGTCATAGTCGGCTCCCAGGGATGCCAGTGTCTCGTCCGACCAGGAGTCGGCGGCCCAGCGCAGCGTCAGCTCGCCGAGCGGTTCCAGTTGTTCGAAGGAGAGCGCCGCGTGGCGGTAGAGCTCGAGCACCGAGATGAAGCGCGCGACCACGATCCCCGGCTCACTGACACCGGCCACGAGTTCGCGGAAGCTCACCGACTCGGCCGTGCGCAGCAGCGTGACGACGATCGCGGCCTGCTCTCGGATGCTGACGAGCGGAGCGTGCAGGTGATCGAGGCCGACGTGCGGGATCTCCTTCGGCGCGAAGGCCAGCAGCGCCAGTGCGGCGAAGTCGTCGACGCTCAGCGACCAGACGAGTTCCGGGGTCTTCTTGCGGTGCTTCTCATCGAGGCGGACTGCCCGCACGTGACGGCGGTCCTCACGCTGCAGGCACCGGGCGAACCACGCCGACACCTCCTTGAAGGCGCGGTATTGCAGCAGGCGGGCGAAGAGCAGATCGCGAGCCTCGAGCAGCGCCACCGCCTCGGCATCCACCAGCTCGCCCTGCGGCAGCAGCCCCGCCACCTTCATGTCGAGGAGCGTGGCGGCGACCACCAGGAACTCCGAGGCCTGGTCGAGCTCCTCGTCGTCGTCGAGCTCTTTCAGGTATGCGATGAACTCATTCGTGACGGCGCTGAGCGAGACCTCGGTGATGTCCATCTCGTGCTTCGAGATGAGGTTCAGCAGCAGATCGAAAGGGCCGTCGAAGTTCGACAGCGAGACCCGGAACCCCGGGTCGGCGGATGCAGCGTCAGCTGCCGGTGCGGACTCGGGCTGCGGCTCGGCGTCAGCCGATGATGAGGGCGGTTCGACCTCAGGCGACAGCGCCACGGGCGACCAGCTCCCGCGCCAGCCGCAGGTAGGCCTGGGCGGCGGCGTGCTCCGGAGCGAATTCGGTGATGGGCACACCGGAGACAGATGCGTCGGGGAACTTGACCGTGCGACCGATCACGGTCTCGAGGACATCGTCGCCGAAGGCCTCGACCACGCGCTCGAGGACCTCGCGCGAGTGCAACGTGCGCGAGTCGTACATCGTGGCGAGCAGGCCGTCCATCGTGATCGAGGGGTTCAGCCGGTCGCGCACCTTGTCGATGGTCTCGATGAGCAGCGCCACTCCGCGCAGGGCGAAGAACTCGCACTCGAGAGGGATGACGACGCCGTGAGCCGCGGTCAGTGCGTTCACGGTGAGCAGACCCAGCGACGGCTGGCAGTCGATGAGGATGACGTCGTACTCCCCCGCGACCTGGCGGAGCACGCGAGCGAGGATCGTCTCTCGGGCGACCTCGTTGACGAGATGCACAGCGGCGGCCGACAGGTCGATGTTCGCGGGCATCACGTCGAGACCCTCGACGCGCGACGGCACGATCGCGTCGTGCGCGGCGCCCTTGGTGTCCAGAAGCAGGTCGTACACGGTCGGCAC
>NZ_JAGGPD010000025.1 GCF_018613995.1 Microbacterium sp. ISL-103
CGGATGCCGCGGCATCCGTGCCCCTCGGTGCGGGTCGCATGACCGTGCAGTTCCTGCCGAACGACCCGCCGGGCGAAGACGACGTCGAGCGGCTGCGTGAGCACGCGACGGCCACCCTCGCCGAGGTGCTCCCCCGGTTCACCGCACTGCCCGCACCCGACCATGTCGTCGGATCGTCCAAGGCGATCCGCTCGTTGGCGAAGCTCGCCGGCTACCCCGTGCCCGGGTGGTCGGGGATCCAGCGCATGGTGCTGCCCCGCGCCTCGCTCGGGTCGTGGATTCCCCGACTCGCACGTCTGCCCGCATCCGCTCGCCAGGAGCTTCCGGGCATCACGGCCGACCGCACGTTCCAGATCGTGGCGGCCGCGGTGTCGCTGCACACGGCGATGACCGCGCTCGACATCGATGAGCTCGAGGTGTCGCCCTGGGCTCTGCGAGAGGGTGTGCTGCTGCGCTACATCGAGCAGCTGAACTGGAACGCGCCGCGCGGCTGACCTGAGGTCAGTGCCGCGCGGCGCGTTCGACGGTTCAGAGCGAGAGTCGCTCGCGCACCACGGTGACCAGACGGTCGGCGTAGGCGTGGGCGGAATCGGCGTCAGCCGCCTCGACCATGACCCGCACGAGAGCCTCAGTGCCGGACTTGCGCAGCAGCACGCGACCGGTCTCGCCGAGTTCGGCTTCGACCTCGCGCACAGCCGTCTGCACGACGGGGTCGGCGCCCACAGCGTCTTTGTCGACATCGCGCACGTTGACGAGCACCTGCGGGTAGACCTTCATGACGCTCGCGAGTTCGGCGATCGACTTGTTCTTCCGAGCCATCTCGGCCACGAGGTGCAGGCCCGTGAGCAGGCCGTCACCGGTGGTGGCGTACTCGCTCATGATCACGTGCCCGGACTGCTCGCCGCCGAGGGCGTAGCCGCCCCGGTTCATGTCTTCGAGCACATAGCGGTCGCCGACAGCGGTCTGCCGCACGGTGATGCCCTGCTCGCGCATGGCGACGTGCAGTCCGAGGTTGCTCATGACCGTGGCGACGAGGGTGTCGTCGGTCAGGTGCCCGCGTTCCTTCATCGACACCGCGAGGATCGCCATGATCTGGTCGCCGTCGATGACGTTGCCCTGAGCGTCGACCGCGAGGCAGCGATCGGCGTCGCCGTCGTGCGCGATGCCGATGTCGGCTCCGAGTCGCACGACCGCTTCTGCGAGCTGGTCGAGGTGTGTCGAGCCGACGCCGTCGTTGATGTTCCAGCCGGCGGGGTCTGCACCGATCACGGTGACGTCGGCGCCGGCGTCGCGGAAGGTCTCGGGCGAGACTCCGGATGCCGCGCCGTGCGCGCAGTCGAGCACGACCTTGATGCCTGCGAGACGGTTCGGCAGCGAACCGAGCAGATGCACCACGTAGCGGTCTTCCGCGTCGGAGAACCGATCGATCCGGCCGACGCCTGCACCCGTGGGTCGCAGCTTGTCGCCGGCCATCGCCTCTTCGATGCGCTGCTCGACGACGTCGGGCAGCTTGACGCCGCCGCGGGCGAAGATCTTGATGCCGTTGTCGGGAGCCGCATTGTGCGAGGCCGAGATCATCACACCGAAGTCCGCGTCGCGGTCGGCGACGAGGAACGCGAGAGCCGGTGTCGGGATGACTCCGGCCTCGAGCACGTCCACGCCGGAGGACGCGAGTCCTGCAGAGACGGCAGCGGTGAGGAAGTGACCGGAGACCCGGGGGTCGCGGGCCACGACTGCGGTGAGTCGCTTGCCTTCGGCTTTACGAGCCTCCGCAGTACGGCCCTGGCCCAGGACGACAGCAGTCGCCTGGGCCAGGGTGAGCGCGAGGTCGGCGGTGAGGATGCCATTGGCAAGTCCTCGCACACCGTCCGTGCCAAAGATCGGCATCGGAGCGGTTGACCTTAACGCTTCGAGTACTGAGGCGCCTTGCGGGCCTTCTTGAGTCCAGCCTTCTTGCGCTCCTTGACGCGAGCGTCGCGCGAGAGGAAGCCGGCCTTCTTCAGGGTCGGACGGTTGTTCTCCTCGTCGATGCCGTTGAGCGAACGAGCGATACCGAGGCGCAGTGCACCGGCCTGACCCGAGGGGCCACCGCCCGAGATGCGCGCGATGACGTCGTAGCCGCCGGCGAGGTTGAGGATGGTGAACGGGTCGTTGATCAGCTGCTGGTGCAGCTTGTTCGGGAAGTAGTCCTCGAGCGTGCGGCCGTTGACCGTGATCGTTCCCGAGCCGGGGACGAGACGCACGCGGGCGATGGCCTGCTTGCGACGGCCGACTGCGGCGCCCGGGACGCTCAGCACGGGGCGGGGAGCCGCCTCGACTGCTTCGGTCTCGGGGGTCGAGGTCGAGAAGTTCTGGGGGTTTTCGGTGGTGTCCTGGATGTCAGCCACGAGTATGTCCTTTAAGTCTTACGGCGCTTACTGGGCGACCTGGTCGAGGGTGTACGTCTTCGGCTGCTGAGCGGCGTGCGGGTGCTCTCCGCCGACGTAGACCTTGAGCTTCGACAGCTGCTGACGGCCGATGCTGTTCTTGGGGAGCATGCCACGGATGGCCTTCTCGACAGCGCGGACCGGGTTCTTCTCCATGAGCTCGGCGTAGGTGACCGACTTCAGGCCGCCCGGGTAACCCGAGTGGCGGTAGGCCAGCTTCTTCTGGAGCTTCTGACCGGTGAGCGCGACCTTGTCGGCGTTCACGATGATGACGAAGTCACCCGAGTCGATGTGGTTGGCGAAGGTGGGCTTGTGCTTGCCACGCAGGAGCGTGGCGGCGTGCGAAGCCAGGCGGCCGAGAACGACGTCAGTGGCGTCGATGACGACCCAGTCACGCTGGACCTCGCCGGCCTTAGGGGTGTAAGTGCGCGTCACGATAGTGCTGCTTTCTTGTTCGAACGGAGAAGTTCGTGAATCCCACTCCGGGGTCGTTCTTCCCGACAGGGAGGAACACGCCAGTGGAGGGCTCACGTTCGTTAGTGCTCGGCAGTCGAGTACCCAAGAGAC
>NZ_JAGGPD010000430.1 GCF_018613995.1 Microbacterium sp. ISL-103
CGCAGCGGCGACGCGGGTGTCGAGGAGTTCCTCGACCTCGCGCACGTCAAGCCGAACACGCTCGGCAACACCAGGATGCTGAAGGCCCTCAACTAACCTGGAACCATGCCCCGTCACTCCGCCGCCGTCTATCGTCGTCGGCGACTGGTGCTGCTGATCGCGGTGATCCTCATCGTCGCCGTCATCGGCACGTCGGTGTGGCTTCTCGTCGCGCGCCCCTGGGCGAATGCGGCCGAGCCCGCGCCGTCTCCGAGCGCGTCGGCTTCTTCATCGCCGGCATCCTCCCCGACACCAGACCCGTCGGCCGGCGAGTCTCCGGCGCCCGAGCCGTCGAGCGAGGAGACCCCCGGGATCGTCGCCTGCGAGGCGCGAGATGTCACGGTCACGGCCGTCACCGATGCCGATTCATACCAGTCGGGCGAGCTGCCGAAGCTGTCGATCTCGCTCACGAACCGCGGCGATGCCGACTGCGCGATCGATGTCGGCTCGACCACCCAGGTGTTCACGGTGTCGAGCGGCTCGGACGTCTGGTGGCGCTCGACCGACTGCCAGGAGAACCCGAGCAGCATGATCGCCACCCTCGCCGCGGGCGCGACCGTGACGAGCAAGGTGCCCGTGGTGTGGGACCGCACCCGCTCGAGCGTCGAGACCTGTGACCAGGAGAATCGTCCTCGCGCTGCAGCCGGCGGCTCGTCGTACCACGTGTCTGTCGAGATCGGCGGCTTCACGGCTGCGACGACGAAGCAGATCCTGCTCTATTGAGGCCAGAACTAGCCAAAGGTCTTGAATACAGTTCTGAACTCAGTTTCGGGTGACACCGCGAATTCTTTGGGATACCATTGGAGCGACCCTCGCAGACTTGCGGCGCATGCCATCCCCAGTGGCGTCGAGCTCAGCGTCCCCAGCGCTTCGACACTGCCGCCCGAGGGTCCGTGGGCCCTCTCGAACACCCCAGTCCCCACTGGAGGAGTCGGGAGGGCCCCTTTCTTTTCCGTCCGGCTTCGGGGCGAGTCCTCGGCTCGGGCTGAATATGCTGGATGCATGGCAGCGAAGAAGTCGAAGTCCGCGAAGAGCAAGCCCGCCCCCGAGGATTTCCGGTCGGATGCTCTCGCGCAGGCTCTGGAGAAGCAGGACATCGCCGCGGTCGCACTGGCCCTTCGCCACGGCACCACCGTCGTGCCGCTGGTCAAGCCGGGGGCGCGCGACAACCCGCTCGACAGCGGTGAGGTGTGGACCTACCGCGACCCGAAGTCGGGCGATCTGGCGCTGCTGCTGTTCAGCGACGCGAAGAACAAGCCCGACAACCTCCCGCCCGGCGTCGGCATCTACACCGCCGAGTGGCTGCGCAAGTTCCTGGGCGCGCATCCGATCACCACGGTCTTCCTCGACATCGCGGGTCCGCATCCGATGCAGGCATCGCCCGACGAGATCCTCAAGGCGCTCGACGCCTGAGTCGCGGTGCCGTGCGTACGCGTGCCCGGCTGGGCGCATAGCGACGGGCGCGGATCAGAACGGGGGGATGTCGGCCTCGTTGCGCCGAGTGGTGTTGCGTGAACGGACATCGTTGAGCGCGGCGCGGAGCGTCTTCGAGCGATCGTCGACCACCTGCTCGTAGCCGAGTCGCGCGGCCTCCGACCGACGCTGAGCCGACTGCGTCACGGGGCGGATCTCGCCGGCGAGGCTGAGCTCGCCGACCGCGGCGACCGTGCGCGGCACCGAGATCTGCTGGATCGACCCCGCCACGGCGATCGCGATCGCGAGGTCGGCTGCCGGCTCGGTGAACCGCACCCCTCCGACGGTCGAGACGTAGACGTCGAGGTTGCTCGTCTTGATCAGCGCGCGTCGCTCG
>NZ_JAGGPD010000431.1 GCF_018613995.1 Microbacterium sp. ISL-103
GCGACCTCGAGCAGCAGAGTCGACTTGCCGACGCCGGGCTCGCCGCTCAGCAGGATCGCCGCACCCGGCACGATGCCGCCGCCGAGCACCCGGTCGAACTCGCCGACGCCGCTCGTGCGACGAGGAGCGTCTTCGGTGGTGATCTGCGTGATCGGCCGTGCGGCCTTCGCCGCGGTCGGCGCGAGAGGCGTGATGCGACTCAGGATGCCGGTCTGCGCGCCCTGCTCCTGCACGGTGCCCCACTGCTGGCACTCGGCGCATCGACCGACCCATTTCGCCGTCGTCCACCCGCATTCGGTGCAGACATATGCGGGAGGGGCAGGTTTTCGGGTGGCCATGCAGCCAGGCTATCGCCGGGATCGGACATCCCTATCGCCTCGGGCATTATTCACGGCCGAACCACTCGATGTCGCGCAACCGCCACGGGATACTGGATTCATGGCCAATGGCGGGCCCGTCTGCGGGCCGATCTCGACGTTCTCACGGGTGCGGATCCTGCACCTGCTCTTCGAGGGCGGCGGGCAGTTCGACGCAGGGTCAGAGAAGACGCGGGCCGGGCGCACGATCGGTGAGCTGTGCGAGGCGACGGGGCTGCACCCCAACACGGTGCGCGAGCACCTGCAGCGCCTGATCGAGGGCGGCTACGTCATTCAGGCGAGCGAGCACCGCACCACCCGCGGGCGTCCGCGCACGCTCTACAGCGCCGCCACCGGCACCGCCGAGGCCTCCAGCCCCATCGCCCGGAACAAGGCGAAGGCCGCTGCCGTGCGCGGCGACCTGCTGCGCCGAGTCATCCCCACATCTGCCTCCGCTCTCGATCGCGACGCGATCTACCAGCTGGATGCCCTGGTCGAACACTTGGAGGAGAGCGGCTTCGAGCCCGTCGTCGATGACGAGCAGCTCACCGTCGATCTCAGCCCGTGCCCGCACGCCGCGGGTCGCGCCGAAGACCGTCCGATGCTGTGCTCCGTGCACCTCGGCCTCATGCAGGGGGTGCTCACCGAAGCCGGTGGGCCGCTCGCCGCCGAGGCCGTGCGCACCTCCGCCCTGCCGGCGGACTGCACCGTGCAGCTGCGCCTGACGGAGATGACCGCCGCCTAGGCGAGCGTCTGACTTATTCACGGCCGGCAGCCCCTCGGAGGCGGCAGGCCGGTCGTTAGCGTGGCACCCGGCGCACAGAAGAACAAGGGCACGGAAGAAGGAGCGGCACATGGAATGGCTAGACCCACTGGTCCTGTCTCGATGGCAGTTCGGTCTGACGACCGTCTACCACTACCTGTTCGTGCCGCTGACGATCGGAATGGCGCTCGTCGCCGCGATCTTCCAGACGGCGTGGGTGCGCACCGGCAAGGTGCAGTACCTGCATCTGACGCGCTTCTTCGGCAAGATCTTCCTGATCAACTTCGCCATGGGCGTGGTGACGGGCATCGTGCAGGAGTTCCAGTTCGGCATGAACTGGTCGGACTACTCGCGCTTCGTCGGTGACGTCTTCGGCGCCCCGCTCGCCTTCGAGGGGCTGCTGGCGTTCTTCTTCGAGGCGACCTTCATCGGCCTCTGGATCTTCGGCTGGGACAAGCTGCCGCAGAAGCTGCACCTCGCCACGATCTGGTGCGTCTCGATCGGCAGCATCCTGTCGGCGTACTTCATCATCGCCGCGAACGCCTTCATGCAGAATCCGGTCGGCTACGTCTTCAACCCCGAGACCAACCGCGCCGAGCTCACCGACTTCTGGGCGCTGCTGACGAATCCCGTCGCGCTCGCCGCCTTCCCGCACACGATCTTCGGTGCGCTGATGTTCGCCGCCGGTGTCGTGATCTCGGTCTCGGCCTGGCACCTGGCACGCGGCCAGCACTTCGACACCATGCGCATCTCGCTCAAGTTCGGCCTGTGGGCGATGATCGTCTCGACCGCCGGTGTCGTGCTCACGGGTGACCAGCTGGGCCTTGCGATGTACGCCGCGCAGCCGATGAAGATGGCCGCGGCCGAGGCGACGTTCAACACGGTGTGCGGACCGGATGCCTCGTTCAGCCTCTTCACGCTCGGCACCCCCGACGGCAGCTCCGAGCTGTTCTCGATCCGCCGGCCGTATCTGCTCTCGCGGCTGTCGACGCACACGTTCGACGCCTGCGTGCACGGCATCAACGACCTCAACGCCGAGTACGCCACGACCTTCGCCGACACGGGCCTCACCGAGTTCGCACCGGTGCTCTGGGTCACGTACTGGGCGTTCCGCTGGATGATCGGCCTCGGCATGGCCGCAGCCCTCGTGGCTGTCGTGGGCCTCTGGGTCACCCGCAAGGGCGCGAAGAACCCGCCCGCACCGTGGATGTGGAAGCTCGCGATCTGGTCGTTCCCGCTCGCACTCGTCGCCAACATCATGGGCTGGGTCTTCACCGAGATGGGCAGGCAGCCCTGGATCGTGTTCGGGCTCATGACC
>NZ_JAGGPD010000432.1 GCF_018613995.1 Microbacterium sp. ISL-103
CGAAGAATCTCGGGGCGGCCAAGTGGCGCGCGGAAGACCGCGCGGTCGGACGCCGCGGCGTGTTCTCCGGCAAGGTCGGCGAGTTCAACGGCATGACGCAGTTCGCGCACCCGGAGTACGAGCTGTTCGACGACGAGGATGCAGCGCGACGCCGGGCCGATGCCCGAGCCGCCGTCCTCATCCCGATATATCCGGCGACATCGACTCTGCAGACCTGGCAGATCGCCAAGTTCATCACGCGGGCGCTCGATGGCCTCGCGGAGGTTCCGGAACCCCTCCCAGCGGAGGTGCGATCCGCAGAAGACCTGCTGACGGCGCGCGAGGCCCTGGAGCAGATCCATCGGCCGAAGACCCGCAACGACATCGACCCTGCGGTCCGCACTCTGCGCATGCATGAGGCTCTGACGCTGCAGACCGCGCTGCTGCAGCAGCGCGACGCGGTGCGCGCTCTCGCGGCGACCGCCCGCCCGGCGAAGCCCCAGGGACTGCTCGAACGCTTCGACGCATCCCTGCCCTACGATCTCACCCCCGATCAGCAGACCGTCGGGGAGCAGGTCGCGAAAGACCTCGTGGGCTCCTGGCCGATGAACCGGCTCGTCCAGGGAGAGGTCGGCTCGGGCAAGACCCTCGTCGCCCTGCGTGCGATGCTCCAGGTCGCGGAGTCCGGGGGGCAGGCAGCGCTCATCGCCCCGACGGAGGTTCTGGCGGGTCAGCACCTGCGGTCGATCTCGAAGATGCTCGGGCCGCAGCTGGCTCCGCTCGTGATGCCCACGCTGCTCACCGGGCAGATGCCGGCGGCTGCGCGTCGCAAGGCAGCGCTCCGCGTCGCCTCGGGACAGGCGCTGATCGTCGTCGGCACGCACGCACTCCTCGGAGAGAAGACCACCTTCGCCGACCTCGGGCTCGTCGTGGTCGATGAGCAGCACCGGTTCGGAGTCGAGCAGCGTGAGGCTCTCCGCGCCAAGGGGTCGAGCCCCCACGCCCTCGTGCTCACCGCCACGCCGATCCCTCGCACGGTGGCCATGACCGTCTTCGGAGACCTCGACACCTCGGTGATCCGCACGATGCCGAAGGGTCGCGCAGGAATCGAGTCCTTCGTCGCGCCGCTGGCCGAGCACCCCGGCTGGTTCAACCGCGTGTGGGAGCGAGCCGCCGAGGAGATCGCACAGGGTCGGCAGGTGTTCGCGGTGTGCGCCGCGATCGACACCACCAAGAAGACCGCAGACGCGGGCGAAGCGGGTGAGCCTGCGCTGCTGCAGCCAGAGGGCGCATCCGGTCCGCGGTGGGGAGTGGTGCAGCTCGATGAGGCGCTGGCGACTCATCCGAAGCTCGGGGGCCTTCGTCGAGCCGTGCTCCACGGCCGCATGCCGTCTGACGAGAAGGATGCGGTCATGCAGGCCTTCTCCCGGGGTGAGATCGATCTGCTGCTCGCGACGACCGTCATCGAGGTGGGCGTCGATGTGCCCAACGCGTCGACCATGATCGTTCTCGACGCGGATCGTTTCGGCGTCTCCCAGTTGCATCAGCTGCGGGGACGCGTGGGCCGAGGCGGTGTGCCGGGCCTGTGCCTGCTCGTGACCGAGACGGAGGCCGGCTCGGTGGCGCGCGAACGGGTCGACGCGGTCGCGGCGACACTCGACGGTTTCGCCCTGGCCGAGGTCGATCTCGAGCTGCGAGGCGAGGGTGACGTGCTGGGCGCGGCGCAGGCGGGCGTGCGATCGTCGTTGAAGCTGCTGCGCGTGGTCAAGGACTCGGGACTGATCGTGAGGGCGCGTGAGCTCGCCGAGGCGATTCTCGCGGCAGACCCCGGTCTCGACGCGAACCCGGGCCTCAGATCGGCCATCGAGCGTCGGGTGAGCGACGATGATCGCGCCGCCCTGGCCAAGAACTGACCCGAGTGCGGCGTGCCCTAGGCTGGGGGCATGAGCAGCCGGATCGCCGTCGTCCCGGGTTCCTTCGACCCGCCGACCCTGGGCCACCTCGATGTCATCCGTCGAGCAGCCAAGCTGTACGACGAGCTGCATGTGCTCGTCGTGCACAACCCCGGTAAAGAGGCGATGCTGCCGATCGCGGCCCGGATGTCGCTCATCGAGCAGTCGATCGACGAAGAGGGCATGGACGGCAACGTCATCGTCGGTTCCTGGAGCATGGGGCTTCTGGTCGACTACGCGCGGGACGTCGGGGCCGGTGTGCTGGTCAAGGGCATCCGGTCGCAGNNACGAGTCGCCGATGGCGATCGTCAACAGGCACCTCGCCGACATCGAGACGGTCTTCCTGCTGCCCGACCCCGCGCATGCGCTCGTGTCGAGCTCTCTCGTCCGACAGGTCGCCGGCCTCGGAGGCGATGTCTCGCCCTTCGTCCCGAGAGCGGTCGCAGCGTTCCTCGACACGGGGTCTCGCGGCATCTGAGGCGGCGCGGCTGAATCACCACGCGCTCAGCCCGGAGCCAGCCTCCCGCTGCGTGTAGCCGGTACCATTGCTGGGTGCGTTCCCGAATGAATGGTCCCTTCGTCCTCCCCGTCCGCGACATCGCCCGCAAGCCGGGAGAGATGCGCGAACATGAGTTCTCCGTGACCCTGAAGGATGCCTGGGGCGAGGGGATCGTGTCGTACGAGACCGGTTCCGAACTCGATCTGGACGTCCGTCTGGAGTCCGTCCACGAGGGCATCCTGGTCTCGGGAATCGTCGATGCGGAGTACTCCGGCGTGTGCGGTCGCTGCCTCATCGACATCACTCGGCCCGTCGAAGTCGAGTTCCAGGAGCTTTTCGCGTATCCTGGTGAGGAAGAAACTGACTTCGAGGTTCAAGACGACCACGTGGATCTTGAAACTCTGGTCAGGGATGCTGCCGTACTGGCACTTCCTTTTCAGCCGGTGTGTCAGCCGGATTGCCCGGGTCTCGACCCGGAAACGGGCGAGAGGCTGACCGAGAGCACCGGAACGGAGCAGGCCGCTCCCATCGATCCTCGATGGAGTGCGCTCCAGAACATCACAGACCAAGACGGCACGGAAGAATCTCGTGTCGCCGAGAAAGAAGAGAGCTAGTCATGGCTGGTAACCCCCCGAAGCGCAAGGTATCCCGTTCGAACACCCGCTCGCGCCGCGCGCAGTGGAAGGCGGCGCCCATCGCGCTCGTCAAGACGGTCGAGAACGGCCAGGTCGTCTACAGCCGTCCTCACCAGGCGAAGGTCGTCACCGACTCGCAGGGCACCGAGCTGTTCCTCGAGTACAAGGGCCGCAAGGTCGCCGACGTCTGAGTCGCGACTTCACGACTGTGACGAAGGTCCCTGGGGGGACGAGACCGCTCCCAGAGAAGCTCCGCGTCGATATCG
>NZ_JAGGPD010000433.1 GCF_018613995.1 Microbacterium sp. ISL-103
GGTGTTGACCATCAAGAGATGGCGCCGCAACGGTCTGCCCATGGGCTGGGGCATCCGTGACGGTCAGCGAGTGCGTCTCGTCGACGATGACGTACTGCGCTCATGGTGGCGCGAGCGCATGAAACAGGATCCCGTATGGCAGAACAGATTACGTCGCATGCATGAGCAGAACGACGCGTCGCGATGATGCAGTCGTCCTGAAATCGCAGTTGAGCGTCTATCGAAGGGATGACGTCGTCCTCCTTGAAGACCCGCCGCGGCCCTGTGGTCGCTGGAGGACGCGCGTCGGTGGGCGCTTCGGCCACGTGCCCGGTGTGCGACCTGATGGGCGTGCGAGTGCAGCCGGATCGAGATGGGCGCCCGGTTCGCTGCCGCTGCTCGACGGATGCCTGCGACTGGGAAGCGAACTCGAACGACGACGCCGGCATATGGGCATCCGTCTTCGCCGAGGCTGCTCCGCCCGAGATGCGCCTCTATGATCTGAGCTTGCTCACCCTCGTGGACGCCACCCGACTCGCGCACCGCGAAGCGGGAACACGCGTCTGGGTGAAGGCCGGTGACCTCGAGCTTCGCCTCGGCCGATACCGCAAACACGACGTGCTCGCCGCGTGAGCGCGCACGATAGGCGAGGCCGCATGAAGATCTGGCTTACGCTGCAGGACGCCGCCAACGTAGCAGAACGCACCGAGCGCACCATCCGCAACTGGGTTGATGCCGAGGAGCACCGGTAGCCGAGCGTCGGACACACCTCCGCGCGGACAGCTGACTCCCGAGGGTCGCCTTAGCGGCATGACGCAACGCTATGGTGGCGCTCATGGCTTTCGAACTGTTGCCCGACGTAGTCGTTCCGGTCGGTCTCGGACTCATTTCCGCATTCGGTGCGACGACATACACGAACCATCTCGCGGCAAAACGCGAGATCCGGGTGATGGATGACGTGGCCGAGACAGCTGTCAGGGCGTATGCGAATGCGCTTGGCACCTACTCGATCTATCTCGAAGAGGTGGCGATCGCAGGAGGCTTCTGGGACCCGGCCAAGACCCTTATGGAGACGGGGAGCGCCGACAAGATCCGCGCCGCGTGGTTGGCCGCTCAACCATACTTCCACCGGTTGCAGGTGCACGAGAGTGAGCGGGCCGCAACCTCCCAGAGTTCTCCGGATGGCGGAGACGATGCAATGGAGGGATCCGGAAACTTCCACGAGCGCGCCGAACTCGTGCGCAAGGTGCTCGATCGAGGCCTCCGTCCGCGCCGCTAGTCTGATCGGCATGGGGAAAGCCAAGAGACAAAAGACCGAACGGTCTGCAGTGAAGGCGATCCAGACCCCCCAAGATCCGTTCGAGCTGCTACAAGAGGCCGTGGTCGCGGTCGGCGATGCCTTCGGTGAAGAGCCGAGCTGCGCTGAGGCTGCGGCCATGATGGTGATGGTCGGCCGCGAGCTCGGATTCGCGCTGACGCCACGGCCTGTGTCGCTGCTCGCCCATGACCATCGCACCGGCGACTTCGGAATCATGGGTCCGAAGGCCACGGCTATGGTCCCAGAAGGCCGACGAGACCAGCTCGAAGATCTCCGCCCAGGGGGCAAGGACAACGGTCACCTCGTCGTGACACTGGCCGATCCGAAGTTACTCATCGATGCGAACCTTCGACAGCTCGGAAAGTACGGGATGCCAGCGCCGAGCATCATGATGCGGATCCGATCGACTGAGCCTGAAAGCGGGGAGTGGGCGGGCCGGTTCGGAGACCTTGAGCTGCTCTACATTTTGGACGAGGACCATCAGCCGCTGCTGCGGGACTTCGATCGTCTGCTCGACTCGTACCGCGATGACGCTCGCCACCTGGTTGAGATGTTGAAGGCCGGCATGAACGCCGATCAGGTCCGGACACTGTTGAACCGCCGAGAATAGGTCTCGCTCAGTTCGGAGTGGAGAGGGGGGGAGCGGCTCCGTCTAAGGCCGCGGGATGCGCAACTAGAGCGGTGTTGCGCAGTCTTCCGTTGCGGTGGCGTTGCTGCCATAGTCATGGTGTGCCAACGCAGACCCTTTCGCCATCGTTCGCAGTAGGCGGCGCCACGGAGTTCGACCTTCTTATCGACGCTCTGCGCGCCAATGGGGTTCTGCTGAGTGTTGGGATCGCCTTCGCGGGCGTTCTCGTAGCGGTCAGTGTGTTCGTCGTCAACACACGCATCGCACGTCGGTCGGCGACCATCGAAGCCTGGCGCGAGTGGGCGAAGGAGTCCAGCGCGGCGCGGACGAGAATCGGGCAAGCGTTCCCGGCGCTGCGGATGACGCGTGAAGACGCTTTGCGCATCAGAACCCGTACCTCTCCCGCGCCCTGGTGGCACCGACGAGACGGGGCTCGCCGGGTGGCTCTGCAAGATAGTCGAAGAGACATCACGCAGATCCTGAACGGGCTGGAACGGATTGCCGTTGGCGCACGCATCCGGATCGTCGATAGGCGCCTGCTGAGGCGAATCGCTGGCACCCGGATCCCTGCGGCATACATCCTTTTTGAGGAGTACATCCTTGTGGTGCGCGAAGGGCAGCCGACGCGTCCGCCGCAACCTCGCGCGTACGCCGAGCTGACGAGGTTGGCTACTTGGATAGCGGGCGGTCCGCAGCAACTGGATGCACTCCGGCAGAGCAGATTACCCCTCGCAGACAACGGACCGATCGCTGCCACGCGCTCAGGCTTGTTGCTCAAAGAGGTCGGGGTCTTCGACCCACGCGCGAACTAGGTAGCGCATCTGACGGGAGGCCTCGGAAATCTCATCCTGCGTCGGCATGGCCCCTCCGATCCGCATCGTCCGCTGAAGCACAAGCCCAAGCATCCACTGCACGAGCCAGAAGGCGCTATTTCCGGGGAACTCGTTGTGCGCACGGTGGGTGAACCGGTGGAACTGCTCGGGCGCGTCGAATCGCGTGCTTCGGACGTAGGTTTGCTCGAAGTGGTCGACCCAAGCCAGGAGCGCTTCTCCGAAGTCCATGCGAGCGCGCTTAGCCCCCGATACGTCGGCGATGGGCGGGTCGCGATTCTCCCGGTCCTTGGCCTCGACGAAAGCCTTGGCGAGGGTCGCCAGAGATTCGGCGGACAATCGCCTCAGAACGCCCGCTTCAAGTTCGTGCTTTCTTCGGTCTGACTCAGCCCGGAGCTCGGATGCTTCCCGCTTGGCTTGGCTATCGAGAGAGTCTTTCCGGGCTACCCATGCCGCGACCGCAGCAGCTACCGCAGCCAACGCGGAGATCAGACTCAACCATGTCGCAGCATCCATCCTCGGACTCTACCGACGCCACATCGTTCCCTCCCAAACTGAGATGCGTTCGATGAGTCATGAACCTGTCGCTGATCCCGCCTCAGTGGACAGGTGCTCGTATCGACGCACCTTTCGTGTAGCAGGCGCAAATCGAATCGTGCCGCCACGGATAACAACGCGGCCTCATGCCCCAAACGCCCCGCCGCGTTGTACCAGTGCCGATAGCGGCGTGTCGTGTTTGACACGATTCCGTTGCACCCCCCTAACGTAATGATTACCAGGAATGTTGAAGGCCCCCACCGCCACGGTGAGGGCCTTCGTCGTTTCCTGAATCGGTGTGTCCCCACACCGCCGGGCGGCCGGCTCCCCAACCGGCCGCCCGCACGGGCCGAGCTAGTCGACGAGGACGGGATCCGATGAGCCGGTTCGCGCCCAAGTCCGGCCAGCCACCGCGTACTCGATCGTGGCTTCGTAGTCCAGCAGCGGTTGACGACTCCCGACGTGTTGTTGTCAACTCTCACGTAGACACTGTTCACCTGCTTGTCCCCAGCGTGACCGAAGCTCCCGCCGCCCCGAATCGCGACGGCGACTTTCGACGCCGCCTCCATACGTGCCGCTTCGTCTTCAGCCTTCGCGTCGTCCGTTTGCTGTTGGCGATGTCGCTGATCCGCGCGGAACGTCTGGACGGCCCACAACAGCGCTGCCACCGTAGCGATCGAGCCGAGTCACGCACACGAGGAGTACTCGTCGGCTTCGCATGTGGTGATCGTAGCGAAGACCGGCGGAATGTGGCTGCGGGCGCACGACGTCTCAGTCGGTCGCCCGCACGGGGCACGGCATGATGTTCGTATGGCAGAGCATGATGTTCAGATGCCCGAGCAGATCGAAGAGTTCTCGCGAACCCGGATCGAGCAGATGCTGGGGATGCTTCCCGCGATGGAGATGCGCGTTGATGAGATCGACGCGGTGAGCGGCGGGGTCCTTGAGCGGGAGAACTCCCAGACGGCCTATGAGCCGATCCAGCTCCAGGTGCAGCACCTACTCGTATGTGCCATCGAGCCACTCAGTACATGTTCGCGACTGATGCAGGGAGAGGGGCTGCCGCTGATGTCGCTGTACCCGCTCATTCGTGCCTCCATTGAGGCTTCCGCGTTCGCGGTGTGGCTGCTGGCGCCGGGGACAATAGCCAAGCGAGTGTTCCGATCGCTTCACCTCACGAAGACTCGGCGCGAAGATGCGGACGCTGCGACTGCTTCCTTCGTGCCGATCGACCCCGTCCAGACCAAGAGATTCCTCGATCGGCTGGAGGAACTGAAGTCAATGAACAAGGCGCTCCAGCAGTCGTCACTAGACCGAGACTTTCCTTCGACGACCGACGTGATCATCGACGCTGCGCGTCACATCACGACGGGCGAGCGGGACATACTCTCTGCCTGGCGTATCTGTAGTGGACTCGCGCACTCGAACAAGACGATGGCACACCGCGTACTCCAACGTCGGCAACTCACGGAGTGGTCCAAAGGGACGGCGACCTTCTACCAGACGTCGAGCTTCACGGTTGTCGAGGGGCTGATGCGTCCGGCGTTCGACGCGCTGCAGCAGGCGCTTGCGAAGTACGAGGAGCGTGCCGCGCAGAGCTAGCTGGCCGGCGGAGCAGGACGGAGCGCAGTGACGTCACCCCTGAAGAGTCGTCTTGCGACGGCCTAAGGCAGCGCGATACGTCTTCAGCGCATCCTCGGGCGCGATCTCACCGGCAGTCCAACCCATGAGCACGTCCTGCAGCGCCAGAACCTTCTCTCGGGTGTCTCGGCGACCGGGAGAAGCCAGATCGATCACCGCACTCAGTCCTTCGCGCTCTTCCGGGGGCAACTCAATCAGCAGACTTGCGACCGCCCGAGCGCGAGCGGAGTACGAGTCGTACAGTGCAGCATCGTCGTCGGTCGTCCTCGCCGCCCCCTGCGCCGCATTCGAAGTGAGCAGATCCACGACCGCCACGCGAATTCGCTCGTCTCGTGCCCGCTTCCGCGCACCCTTCGCAGTGAGAGTCTCCCGAACCCATGGCACCAACGCCGAACCCGTGAGGGCGACCACCGCTCCGAGAACTACCGCCCACCCTTGATCCATGACCGAACCCTATCGGGTGTCGATAGGCCACCCGATGGCTGACTGGTTGACGTACAAGCAGGCCGGGGCTCTCGTTCACCGCTCGCCCCGCTCGATCCGCTGCTGGAAATCGCAGGGCATGGACACGTCACTCGTCGAGATCGACGGCCAGATTGAAGGTAGACAAGTTTCTGAGGAAGCCCCGCACCGCTCATCCGGTCGGGGCTTCCGTCGTTTCCTGTCCCCATCCCCAGCAGGGCGGCCGGCATGTCCCACCGGCCGCCCGCACGGAAGGATAGATGCATGGCAACGGTTCAGGAACTCATCGACCTTCTCACCAAGCTCGACCCCGAGCTACCCGTCTACTTCAACGAAGCGAGCTACGGACTGACGGAAATCGGTCGTGCCGACGTCGAGACCGTCGAGACACACAGGATCGAGCGGGACGATTCCGGCCTTGGCCATCGAATGATCGTGCAGCTCACGGAGTAGCGATATCTCACGAGGGGAGCATCGATGAAGCTCACACTCGGGATCGCCGTTGGTATCAGCCT
>NZ_JAGGPD010000434.1 GCF_018613995.1 Microbacterium sp. ISL-103
AGTTCCCCGTAGACGTGGAGGTTCTCCGGGCGGACCGTGCGTACCGCCGGTTGCGGAAGGCGGGCCTCATCGACGCCGCGCGTCTGAGCGAGATTCTCGCGTGCGTCGGCGCTTGGACGGAGGCGGCAAGTCGACCCACGGACCTTGCCCAGCGGTTCTGCGTCGCTGTCGCGCTCGCGCAGTCTTTGCGGAAGGTGGCGGCGACGCCCGGGGTGGAGGACCGTCGCGCCCACCTCATCGCCGTCGTCGAACGAACGGGGGACTGCAGGCGCTCCGCCGTCCTCGTCGATGCTCTCTGGCTACTGCTGCGTGCTGACCACTACGCCGGCATCGCGGTCGGCCGCGACGGGAAGATGGTGGGGCACGAGGATCTGCACATTCGGCTGACTACGAGTTTCTATCCCCGCACGCGGCACCTGCAGTTGACGCAGATGGTGCGCCCCGACGGCATCGGCGACCGCTTCGCTCACGCTAAACGATGGGACCGGGAGAACGACTACGTGTGCATTGCTGGACACCCGTTCACTTCTACCGGTCGCAGACTCCGCGCATCGAAGGCATCCGGCGGCTGCGGCGTTTGTGCGCGGAAGAGGGCGAGCCCGGACACCTCGCTGGCCGCAACGCACGCGTTGCTGTGTGGTGAGTGGGACTTCGAGAAGAACGGCGACATCACCCCGGAGGACGTGCTCGCCGGATCCGGAGTGAAGCGGTACTGGATCTGCGCCGCAATGGGCCACTCGTTCGAGGTGTCACCGAACGCGAGGACCACGTCCGGCGTCGGGTGCGGATACTGTGCGAACCTCCTCGTCGACGACACGAACTCCCTGCGGGCCACGCACCCGGATATCGCGGCCGAGGTCAATGAGGCGCTGAGTGGGGGACGCACGGCCGATAACGTCGTCGCGGGCTCCGAGTACACGATGACCTTCACCTGTTCCCGGGGGCACGACTATGAGACGACGCCGGCGAACCGAACCCGCGGTTCGCAGTGCCTGGTGTGCACTCACCAGGTGGTGCACCCGAGCACGTGCCTGGCAACTGTGGCGCCGGACATCGCGGCCATGTGGCACGAGACCCTGAACGGCGACCTCACCCCGTGGGACGTGTTCCCCGGGTCGATGGACAAGGCATGGTGGAAGTGCCCGAACGGATGCGACTACGACGGGGCCATCGCCAAGCGCGTCGCGGGCGTCGGATGCCGCTACTGCTCGAACCGCGCCGTCAGCAAGAAGAACTGCATGCGCGCGACCAGGCCGGATTTGACAGCCGAGTTCCACCCCTGGAAGAACAACGAGCGGACTCCGGACAACGTCGTGGCCGGCACCAGACACAAGCTGTGGTGGCTGTGCATCCCGCACGGTCACGACTGGGAGGTCTCCGGCGACAACCGCGTACGCCAGGGGACGGGGTGCCCGTACTGCAGCGGCAAGAAGGTGTGGGTGGGGTTTAACGACATGGCAACAACGAGGCCTGACATGGCAGCGGAGTTCTCGCTTTCCCGCAACGGCGACCTCACTCCTCAGGACGTGGTGGCCGGAACCGGCAAGCGCATTTGGTGGGAATGCCAGACCTGCGGGCACGAGTGGCCGTCGACCGGGGACTCGCGAGCGAATAGCAAGCGGGGGTGCAAGGAGTGCGCGCGTCGACGCAACTGAGATGTAGGTGGCTCATCCGGAGTCTGGCGCTGCTATTGGGCTGCGAAGCAGAGGAGCGACTCCGCGCATCCGTTCAGCCCGCCCGATGGGCCGCCGAGCGGGCTTTGGTCCTACAGCGGCTCATGCCGAATTGTGTCGCGCATAGGGCAACCGTCCCACACCGAACTACTGAAGGAATCATGACATGACTGCCGCAGTCGCCACTGTTCTCGACCGAATCACCCGCGAGTTTCCGGGGGTGAGTGTTCGAGAACTCGAGATCAGCGAAACTAACCACTTCGAGCGCGACCTTCTCATCCGGCGCGTGCGCGAACGCGACGGAGCTTTCCTCCTGCAGACCACCCGCACCGACTTCGAGGTGGAAAGGTCCGCAACGGTCGACGAGATGGCTGAGATCGCGGTCGGGGCCGTCAGCGGCTTCGGCTCAGCGCTCGGATCCGTAGCGCTGTCGCTGCGGTTCGAACGCAGCAAGGCGGCGAACAGCTGGAAGCCGAACACGCTCTACGGGGTGATGGTCGTTCTGCCCTCGCACTCTTGATAGAGGCGACCGCGCTCTCTGCCCGCACGTCGATGGCGACGATGAGTTGCTCGTGGTCGATGTAACCGGAGGCGGCAGGGCGCGGAAGGGCTTCAGCAAACGGGCAGCGACTGCTTGCACAACACCTCGAACTGAGAAGTCGGAGGCGCAGGGGTCTGTCTTCTTGGCGGAAACTAGTTGGGGGCGCCGAGCGTCCGCCTCGCGACGTCGATGGAGCGGAGCGCGGCGTCCTTAGTGTGATGGCCTTCGCTCAGTGCGAGCATCTCGCCATTCCCGGCTTTCACGCGCCCTCGATATTCTCCGGCACGGTCGCGGTACA
>NZ_JAGGPD010000435.1 GCF_018613995.1 Microbacterium sp. ISL-103
GCTGTCAGGTATAACGCTCCGGCCTGGGGGCGTCATCCACGCGGCTGAGTTCTCGGCGCTATTCACAGCGGAATCCCAGCGCGAGAGCGTATGGGCGGCGTGGCGCGTCAGCCGGCGAGAGCGGCCAGTGCCAGGTCCGCCCGGTCGGAGACGACGCCGTCGACGCCCGACGCGATGAGTCTGCGCATATCGTCGGGATCGTTCACCGTCCACACGTGCACCTCGACTCCGTGTGCGTGAGCGGCGCGGATCAGCGCGGGCGTGAGCACCTTCACCACGCCGTGCCGCTCGGGGATCTGCAGAGCATCGACGTCGCGAAGGACCCGCGCGGGGGAGAGGCGGAGCGACGAGAGCGCGCGCAGCGCGGCGATCGTGCGGCTGCCACCGGACGTCGCGGGACGCACGGCGGCTCCGGCTCTCAGAGTCGCCGCGATCGTCGCTCGACGGTTCGCATCCGAGAAGCTCGTCACCAGGACGCGCTGCGCGTGATCCACCAGGATCGGTCCGAGCGGCTCCGCTGCGTCGAGTGTCTTGACGTCGATGTTGAATCGCGCGGTCGGGAACGACGCGAGGGCCTCCGCGACGGTGAGGAGTCCGCCGTGGTCGGCGAAGATCGCGGCGAGCTCGCGCGTCCGCACGTCGCTCACGGACCGCGGGTCGCCCACGAGTCGTTGCAGGGTCGAATCGTGGAAGAGCACGACGTCACCGTCGGCCGTGACCTGGCAGTCCGTCTCGATGTACTCCGCCCCGGCCGCGTGTGCTGCGGCGAACGCGGCTGCCGAGTTCTCCCAGACACCGGAGTCCTCGCCCGCCGCAGTGATCAGACCGCGGTGAGCGAGGACTCGGGGGTGACGTGCCTTCTCGAAATAGGGGTGCGTCACGCGCCCGGGTAGTTCGTCGGAGGCTGGCCGGGCTTGGGGGTGAAGGCGCTGCCGATGCCCTTGAGCGCCTCGGTCAGCTCACTCGGGATGATCCAGAGCTTGTTGGACTGGCCCTCGCTGATCTTCGGCAGCATCTGCAGGTACTGGTACGCGAGCAGCTTGTCGTCCGGCTCGCCCTGGTGGATCGCGGTGAAGACGTTCTGGATGGCCTCGGCCTCACCCTGTGCCCGCAGCACCGCGGCCTGCTTGTCGCCCTCTGCTCGCAGGATCTCCGCCTGTCGAGCGCCCTCTGCTTCGAGGATCGCGGACTGCTTGGTTCCCTCAGCGGTGAGGATCGCGGCGCGACGGTCACGCTCGGCGCGCATCTGCTTCTCCATCGAGTCCTGGATGGAGATGGGCGGATCGATGGCTTTCAGCTCGACGCGGCCCACGCGGATGCCCCACTTGCCGGTCGCCTCGTCGAGCACGACACGCAGCTGTCCGTTGATGTTGTCGCGGCTGGTCAGCGCCTCTTCGAGGTTCAGACCACCGACGACGTTTCGCAGCGTCGTGGTCGTCAGCTGCTCGACGGCGCCGAGGTAGTTGGCGATCTCGTAGGTCGCGGCCCGTGCATCGGTCACCTGGAAGTAGACCACGGTGTCGATCGAGACCACGAGGTTGTCTTCGGTGATCACCGGCTGCGGCGGGAACGACACGACCTGCTCGCGCATGTCGATGAGGGGGCGAAGTCGATCGATGAACGGCACCAGGATGTTCAGACCCGGCGTGAGGGTCTTGTGATAGCGGCCCAGACGTTCGACCACTCCGGCGGTCGCCTGCGGGATGATGCGGATGGATCGAGCCAGCGTGACCACCACGAAGATGATGATCGCGATGACGAGGATCCAGCCGATCGCGGCGGGGATGAACGATGCGTCGTCCAAGAGGTTCTCCTAGTCGTTGACGGGGCGGACGGTCGCGGTCGCGCCGTTGATCGCGATCACTGCGATCGGTGATCCCTGGGGGATCGGCACGGCACCGGCGGTGCGGGCGGTCCAGGTGTCGCCGTTGCTCAGCTTCACCTGGCCGGAGATCTGCGTGATGTCCTGCAGGGCGGTGCCGCGAAGGTCGAGCAGCGCCTCGACGTTGGACTTGGTGGGGTCTTCGCCGCGATGCAGGCGCTTGATCAGCGGCGGACGCAGGAACAGGATGAACAGTGCCGCCGCCGCAGCGGCGATCAGCACCTGCACCCACACCGGTATCCCGATGAAGTCGGTGACGAGCCCGACGACGCTGCCGAAGCTCAGCATCAGGAAGGTGAAGTCGAGGGTGAGCATCTCGATCACGAGGAAGATGGCGATCAGGATCAGCCATCCGATCCATGCCCATTGGTCGATGAACTGTACGAATGTCGCGAAGTTGTCCATGCGGCCTCCTTTGCGGTCAACCTATCACGCAGCGTGAACGGGATCCCGGCGCCACGGGGCGCCTTGGTAGTCTGAAAGCGCCGTGCCATCGCGGCGATTCACGCATCAGAGGAGTCACCGTGACCGACGTTCTTCCCGCAGGTTCTCTCGACGGCAAGGTCGCCCTTGTCACCGGCTCGTCTCGGGGTATCGGTGCCGACACCGTGCGCTACCTCGCCGAGGCCGGTGCCGACGTCGTGATCAACTTCCGCAACAAGGCACCCCGCGCCGAGAAGCTCGCCGCACAGCTGCGCGAGCTCGGGCGCCGTGTGCTCGTCGTGGGTGCAGACCTCACGGACCCTGCGTCGGTCGGCGAGATGTTCGATGCGGTCACGGCCGAGTTCGGCCGCCTCGACGTACTGGTGCTGAACGCGTCCGGAGGTATGGAGTCGGGGATGGCCGAGGACTACGCGCTCCTGCTCAACCGCGATGCGCAGCTGAACGTGCTCGACGCGGCGACCCCGCTGCTCGGCGACGGCGCTCGCGTGGTCTTCGTCACCAGCCACCAGGCCCACTTCATCCGCACGACGCCGACCATGCCCGAGTATGAGCCGGTCGCCCTCTCGAAGCGAGCCGGTGAAGACGCCCTCCGAGAGCGCATCCCCGCTCTCGAGGAGAAGA
>NZ_JAGGPD010000436.1 GCF_018613995.1 Microbacterium sp. ISL-103
CGGGCCTGCATTCGGTGTGGGGCCAGGATGCGGTTGCCGGGGGCGGGTGCAGGTGCGGGGGCTGCCGGGTGCCGAATGCAGGACGGATGCACGAATGCACGAATGTAGGGATGTAGGGATGTACGAATGCAGGACGGATGCACGGATGCAGGACCGGAAACCGTGTTCTGGGCCTGCATCTGTAATTCGGGCCTGCATTCGGTGTGGGGCCAGGATGCGGTTGCCGGGGGCGGGTGCAGGTGCGGGGGCTGCCGGGTGCCGAATGCAGGACGGATGCACGGATGCAGGGATGCACGAATGTACGGATGCAGGACGGATGCACGGATGCAGGACCGGAAACCGTGATTTGGGCCTGCATCTGTGATTTGGGCCTGCATTCGGCTCGGGGTGAGGGTTCCGGGGCCGGGATGCCGGGGTTCGGGGGGATGCGGGAGCCGGGGGTGGGGTTCAGGACGGCGCAGCGGAGGGAGAGGCGCGGACACTACCGTGGAGAGGTGATCGTTCTCGCCGTCGTCCTCTTCCTCAACGCCGCCTTCAACGTGGTGGTGTGGCCGCGTTTCTACAAGCGCGTCGCCACCGACCCGCGCGCACGGGATGCCGACGGCAAGGCCACGACCTTCCTCAAGGTGCACGCGGTGCTGATCGCGATCGCCCTCGTGCTCGCGCTGGTCTCGGTGCTGGTCGGCATCGCCGCGCTCACCGGCGCGCTCTGACACTAAGCGACCCGACAGCCCCGGCGCTCAGCTGCGGACGATCGGCTGCTGAAGCTCGGTGATCCAGTCCGCCTGGTCTTCGGACTCGGACTGCAGGTAGACCTCGCGGCACGCCCCCTGCGCTTCGGCTCCCTGCGCGATGATCGCCTCGTTCACCTCGTGCCAGCTGTCGTCGATCGTCGCCATGGACCCGAGGTGCGTGGCGGTGAATGCCGAGTCGACGGCGGGCAGCTCGACGATCACGAGGTCGTCGATCGCGGGACCGTCGTAGGTGAAGCCCACCGTGATGCGCACGCCGTGCTTGTCCATGTCGTACTCGGCGATCGGCAGGCCGGGCTCTCCGCCCGATGCCACGATCGCGTCGGCGACCTGATCGAACAGCGGACCCACGACGGCTGCGACCTCGGGCTGCGTGGCCACGGTCTGGGTCAGAGCCGCGAGGCGGACATAGGGAAGCGGCTTCTCGGTGATCTGCTCGGCGGACATCGTCGTCTCCTCAGGTCGTGGGTGCGTGCCGCCGATCCTACGCAGGGCCGCGGACATCGGCCAGAGGTGGCGTGACACGGGCGAACGCCTCAGGGCGCTTCGTACTGCGTGGCGTGCTCGGCCCACCGGGACTCGACGGGCAGGGCGCGCAGCGCGCGGTTGCCCAGGGCGAGCGCGACCGCGATCACGCACAGTGCCGCACAGACGAGGATCGTCCGCTCGCGTCCGATCCAGGTCAGACCGAAACCGGCGATCAGGGGCGCGAGGGGCATCGCACCCATGCCCAGCACCGCGGCGGCGCTGTTGGCTCGACCGAGCAGCTGGGTGGGGGTCGCGACCATGAAGTAGCCCATCATCCCCGCGTTCAGAGCCGGAAGAAGAAGCACCGAGGCCCCCAGCACGATGACGATCGCCCACGGCTGGGTCACCATCGACAGCACGATCGTGCCCACGGCGACGACCGTGAGGCCGCTGATCGCCAGCACCCCGGCACGGATGCGGGGCACGAGGGTCGGGGCGACGACGGCCCCCACGAGCATGACGGCGCCGATGGCTGCGCTGAGAGACCCGATGAGCAGCTCGGAGTATCCGTCCTGCTGCAGTGCGTAGATGACGGTGGTGATCGCCGCGTTGAAGCCCAGGTTGATGATCGTGATGATCAGCAGCACGCCGCCGAGGTCGGGGCGCGAGAGCAGCCAGCCGAACCCTTCGCGCAGCTCGGCCCAGGCACTGGTCCTCGCCGGCGCCGCACCGGCATCCGATGCGAGGGCATCCTCCGCGGCATCCATCGCGACAGCATCCTGCGCTGCATCCGCGGTGAATCCCAGACCATCCGCCGGATCCACGGCGGGTCCGGCGAC
>NZ_JAGGPD010000437.1 GCF_018613995.1 Microbacterium sp. ISL-103
TTCGCGGCAGTGACGGCACAGGTCTGGGGCTCAGAGCAGAGGTTTGCCGGGCGCGCGTACATCGACGGCCTCATCGCAGCCGGATTCGATCGAGCAGACATGCAGGTGAGCCAAGACGTCTCCACCGTGGGCAACCCTGCGGAGAGCATCCAATTCTCCGTGCGGTGGGGAGACGACGAGTGCCTCGTCGGGCAGATCGGCCCATCGACCGGTGAACCCGTCACCGCCGTGCTGCCGCAGCTCGCCGAGGGGCGTTGCCTGGTCGGAGCCACGCGCGCGATCGATTGGTGAAGACAGCGCGATCGGTTGTTCGCGCATCGACCCTCCGCTCGGCGATCTCTGCTCGCTGACGTCGGCCTCGGCGGCGATCCAGGCGGAGGCCGGTAGGCTGGGGTGTCGATCTTCGACGCCAACAGAAGGAGCGGTTTTCGGTGGCTGAGTACATCTACTCGATGGTTCGTGCGCGCAAGGCGGTGGGCGAGAAGCTCATCCTCGACGATGTCACGATGGCGTTCCTCCCCGGTGCCAAGATCGGCATGGTGGGCCCGAACGGTGCCGGCAAGTCGACGATTCTCAAGATCATGGCGGGCATGGACACGCCGTCGAACGGCGAGGCCAAGCTGTCTCCCGGATTCTCCGTCGGCATCCTGATGCAGGAGCCCGAGCTCGATGAAACGAAGACCGTGCTGGCGAACATCCAGGACGGGATCGCGATCAAGGCCAAGGTCGACCGCTTCAACGAGATCTCCATGCTGATGGCAGATCCGGATGCAGACTTCGACTCTCTCCTGGCCGAGATGGGCACCCTGCAGGAAGAGATCGACGCCGCAGACGGCTGGGATCTCGATTCGCAGCTGGAACAGGCGATGGATGCCCTGCGCACTCCGCCCGGAGACGCAGCGATCGCACCGCTCTCCGGTGGTGAGAAGCGTCGAGTCGCTCTTGCGAAGCTGCTTCTGCAGAAGCCGGACCTCCTGCTGCTCGACGAGCCGACGAACCACCTCGACGCCGAGAGTGTGCTGTGGCTCGAGCAGCATCTGCAGGCGTACAAGGGTGCTGTCATCGCCATCACCCACGACCGGTACTTCCTCGATCACGTCGCGGAGTGGATCGCCGAGGTCGACCGCGGACGTCTGATCGGCTACGAGGGCAACTACTCGACCTACCTGGAGAAGAAGGGCGAACGCCTCGAGGTCCAGGGCAAGAAGGACGCCAAGCTCGCCAAGCGCCTCAAAGAGGAATTGGAGTGGGTGCGCTCGAGCGCGAAGGGTCGTCAGACCAAGTCCAAGGCCCGTCTGGCCCGCTACGAGGAGATGGCGACGGAGGCGGGGCGGACGCGGAAGCTGGACTTCGAGGAGATCTCGATTCCCGCAGGCCCCCGACTCGGCAGCATCGTCATCGACGCCAAGAAGCTTCAGAAGGGCTTCGACGGACGTGCACTCATCGACGGGCTCAGCTTCAACCTGCCGCCGAACGGCATCGTCGGCGTGATCGGTCCGAACGGTGTGGGAAAGACCACGCTGTTCAAGACGATCGTGGGTCTCGAGCCGCTCGACGGTGGCGACCTCAAGATCGGTGAGACCGTCAAGATCAGCTACGTCGACCAGTCGCGCTCCAACATCGACCCCGACAAGACCCTGTGGGAGGTCGTCTCCGATGGACTCGACTTCATCACGGTCGGCAAGACCGAGATTCCCTCTCGTGCGTACGTCTCGAAGTTCGGGTTCAAGGGTCCCGACCAGCAGAAGAAGGCCGGCGTGCTCTCGGGTGGTGAGCGCAACCGACTGAACCTCGCCCTCACGCTGAAGGAGGGCGGCAACCTGCTGCTCCTCGACGAGCCGACGAACGACCTGGACGTCGAGACGCTGAGCTCCCTCGAGAACGCGCTGCTCGAGTTTCCCGGCTGCGCCGTGGTCATCACCCACGACCGGTGGTTCCTCGACCGCATCGCGACGCACATCCTCGCCTACGAGGGCACCGACGACAAGCCGGCGCAGTGGTACTGGTTCGAGGGCAACTTCGAGGCGTACGAGGAGAACAAGATCCAGCGACTCGGTGCCGACGCGGCCAAGCCTCACCGCTCGACGCACCGCAAGCTGACCCGCGACTGAGCCGCCGATGTCCGACCCGACACCGGGCACTCGCCTGCACATCCCGATCCACCTGCGCTGGGGCGATCTGGATGCGTTCAACCACGTCAACAACACCTCGATGCTGAAGCTGCTCGAGGAGGCGCGCGTGCGCGCTTTCTGGCGGGCGGGTCCCGGTGAACAGGCGCCGTCCACGGCGGTGCTCGACCCCGGCATCGACGAGGGCGTGCTCACCCTCATCGCGCGTCAGGAGATCGAGTACCTCGCACCGGTGCCGTACCAGCGGCGTCCGCTCGAAGTGCAGATGTGGTTCGGCAAGCTCGGCGGCTCCAGCGTCGAGGTCTGCTACGAGGTGCACAACGATCCCGAAGCCGAACCGCGAACGATCTACGCGCGGTCGACGGCGATCATCGTGCTCGTCGATGCCGCCTCCGGGCGGCCGACGAGGCTCACGCAGGAGATGCGCGACGCCTGGGAGCCGTTCGTCGGACCGTCCATCGAGTACGCGCACCGCTGAGCCGCTCGCGGCCCGTCGGCGACGATCAGTCCTGTGAGGGTACCCGCACCATGATCTCCTGGGCGACGGACGCGACCAGCTCGCCGGACTGCGTGTAGATCCGCCCCTGAGCGAGTCCGCGGCCGCCCCGCGCGTTCGGCGACTCCTGCACGTACAGCAGCCATTCGTCGACCCGGGCCGGTCGATGCCACCACATCGCGTGGTCGAGGCTCGCCACCTTCAGTCCGGGCAACCCCCAGTAGACGCCATGGGCGCGCAGGATGGATTCCTGGATCGTCATATCGCTCAGATAGGCGAGAGCGGCGCGATGGACGCGCTGGTCGTCGGGCAGCGGGGCTCGCAACCGCATCCAGACGCACTGCTGAGGTACGTGCGCATCGTCGCTCGGCAGGAACAGCGGCGATTCCACGTGCCTCACATCAGCGGCGCGGTCGCTGAGCATTCGCGCCACGCCGGGCGGGAGCCCGTCGACACGCTCTTCGTCGGGCAGCAGCGAATCAGGCGATGGCACACCTTCGGGCATCGACACGGCATGCTCGACGCCCGGGCCCTCGTCCTGGAACGACGCGATCATCGAGAAGATGGGGACGCCGTTCTGGTACGCCTGAGAGCGACGCGTCGAGAACGAGCGGCCGTCGTGGATGCGATCCACCGCGATGGTGATGCCTTGGCTCGCGTCGCCGGGGCGGAGGAAGTACCCGTGCATCGAATGCACGGCGCGGTCTTCGGGAAGTGTCCGCTCCGCGGCGAGAAGGCTCTGGGCGAGTACCTGACCGCCGTAGATCCTGCCTGAGGGCATCGGATGCGACGATCCGGTGAAGATGTCCTCGGTCGTACGGGCCTGCGTCGAATCGAGATCGAGCACCGCCAGCAGCTGATCGACCGTGCGGATCGCGTGTGCGTCGGGGGTCATGACTTCCTTCCCGCGACTGCGAAGGCCGCTGCGTTGCTAGTTTAGAGGGTGTGCCGCACCAGCTCCTCCTCGCCGATTCCGAGACCTCCAAAGACGTCCTGACCTTCATCGGACGATCGACTCGCATCTCCGACGAGGGTATTCGGCTGCAGGCCGCCAACGGCACCCTCGCGCTCACCGGTGCGGCCCTCGCCCCGCACGGGCTGTTCGACCAGACGCCCACCGTTCTCGCGATGCGCATCGTCAGAGTCGACCCTGAGCTGGAGTGCGACGTGGTGGTGTCGTCGCTCGCAGCCACCGACGACCCGCAGATCCTCACCTTCCCCGATACCGGGCTCTCTCCCGCGTGGGCGGGAGTTGCACCACCCCGCGGCGAATGGCAGCCGTCGGGGAGCCTCGACGCCTCGGTCATCGCCCAGCGTGCGCAGTGGGGAATCAGCGCCGTGGCTCGAGGAGCCACCCCGGGAGCGGGGGAGGAGGCCGTGCGCGCTCTGCGCGCGGCGATCTGGGGTGAGGCTGACGAAGATCTCGACGACCTGCCACGGGGAGTCGCCTTCGCCGCCGATGCCCTCGGGTTCATCCCCGGCGA
>NZ_JAGGPD010000026.1 GCF_018613995.1 Microbacterium sp. ISL-103
GGGGTGTCGCTCGCAGGCAGACGACACGGCGCGCTTAGGCTCGAACAGCCATGATTCGGTTCGAGAACGTCACGAAACGCTACCGCGGGACCGCGAGGCCCGCACTGTCCGGTGTCGACTTCGAAGTACAGCGCGGAGAGTTCGTCTTCCTCGTCGGTGCGTCGGGGTCGGGGAAGTCGTCCTGTCTGCGGCTCATCCTGCGCGAGGACGTACCCACGACCGGTCGCGTCGCCGTGCTCGGCCGCGACCTGCGGTCGCTCGCGAACCGCAAGGTGCCGTACTTCCGCCGCCACATCGGCTCGGTCTTCCAGGACTTCCGGCTGCTGCCGTCGAAGACCGTCTATCAGAACGTCGCGTTCACCCTGCAGGTGACCGGGTCATCGCGTGGTTTCATCCAGCAGGCCGTTCCCGAGGCGCTCGCACTGGTCGGACTCGACGGCAAGCAGAAGCGGATGCCGCACGAGCTGTCCGGTGGTGAGCAGCAGCGCGTCGCCATCGCCAGGGCGCTGGTCAATCGACCGCAGGTGCTCCTCGCGGATGAGCCGACCGGAAACCTCGACCCGGCGACGTCCGTCGACATCATGCAGCTGCTGGCCCGCATCAACGCCGGTGGCACCACTGTGCTGATGGCGACGCACGAAGCCGCCTTCGTCGACCAGATGCAGCGTCGGGTGATCGAGCTGCGCGACGGCGAGATGGTGCGCGACGAGGTGCACGGAGGGTACGGCGACACGTCGAACATCCCGCGTCTCGTGCCGGAAGAGGTCCGAGGCGCAGCCGCCGCGGCCGCGCTCACCGCCGTCCAGGAAGTGCAGCGTCAGACGTCTGACCTGTCTCTGGTACGAGCCGCGCTGGCCGAGGAGCTGAGCGCACAGCGCAAGGCTGCTGCGCCGTCTGCCGATGCGGTGCCGACGGCATCCGAGACCCCCGAGGCTCAGGCCGCCCCCGTCGAGCCGCCCGTCGTCGACGAGGCACCGGCCGATCCCCCTGCCGGTGTGGTGCCGCGCACCCACCCCATCGTGCTGCCCGACGTCGACGTCGCCGAGCTGGGGGTCGCCGACCGCCTCGGCCTCTCAGATGACGGTGCGGAAGAAGTGGGGCCGACCTCATGAGAATCGGACTCATCCTCACAGAGGCACTGGGCGGCCTCCGCCGCAACATCTCGATGGTGATCTCGGTCGTGCTCGTGACCTTCGTGTCGCTCACCTTCGTCGGCGCCGCGATCCTCATGCAGGCGCAGATCGGCACGATGCGCGGCTACTGGACCGAGCGCGCTCAGGTCGCCGTGTACATGTGCTCGGAGATCTCCGAGAAGGATACCTGTGTCGACGGCGGAGCGTCGGAGGATCAGGTGAACGCGGTGCGCGCCCAGCTCGAGGGCGATGCGCTGGCGCCGCTCATCAGCGAAGTGACCTACGACTCCAAGGAAGACACCTACGCGAAGCTCGTCGACCAGCTCGGCGAGGATCAGGCGAGCGTCATCACCGCCGATCAGGCCTTCGAGGTGTTCTTCGTCACGATGAAGGACCCCGGTCAATCGCAGGTCATCTCCGAGGCGTTCAACGGCGTCGCCGGCGTCGAACAGGTGCAGGACCAGCTGCAGTACCCCCAGACGCTCTCCTAGGCGCTGACGGTCGCGACCTACATCGCCGTCGGCATCGCCGTGCTGATGCTGATCGCGGCCATCCTCCTGATCGGCACGACCATCAGGCTGTCGGCCTACGCGCGCCGCAAGGAGATCGGGATCATGCGCCTCGTCGGCGCATCCAACCGCTTCATCCAGACACCGTTCGTGCTGGAGGGCGTGTTCGCGGCGTTCCTGGGCTCTGTGCTGGCGAGTGCCGCCGTGGTCGCCGGGGTGCACTTCGGCGTCGACGGCTACCTGCGCGGTCGCGTCCCGTTCATCACCACGTGGGTGTCGATGCAGGATGCTGCGATCGTGGTGCCGGTGCTGATCGGGATCGGCGTGATCCTCGCCGCGCTCTCGGCCGGCTTCGCGATCCGCCGCTGGCTGCGCACGTGACCGGCACGTCGGTATAGACTGACAGGCTGTCGTGCGCCCACTGATGGGCTCTGGAACCACTGCGCGACACGGATCAGGAGAGAATCATGCCCAGGGAACGCGGGGAGAAGGTCATCGCGACCAATCGTCGCGCACGTCACGACTACAACATCGAGAAGTCGTACGAGGCGGGGATGGTGCTCACCGGCACCGAGGTGAAGTCGCTGCGCCAGGGGCGCGCGAATCTCAGTGACGGATATGCGTTCGTGAAGGGCAACGAGGTGTTCCTCGACTCCGTGCACATCCCGGAGTACTCGCAGGGACATTGGACGAACCACACGGCGAAGCGCGTGCGAAAGCTGCTGCTGCATCGTGAGGAGATCGCGAAGCTGCAGCACGCCGTGTCGGCTGGTGGCTACACGCTGATCCCGCTCAAGCTCTACTTCTCGGACGGTCGTGCCAAGGTCGAGATCGCTCTCGCCAAGGGCAAGCGCGAGTACGACAAGCGTCAGACGCTGCGCGAGCGACAGGACACCCGCGAGGCCGACCGTGCCATGAGGCTGCGCAATCGCGTCGGAGAGTGATCAGTTCGCCGGGGTGAAGCCGAACACCCTGCCCAGGAATGCCAGCTCGCGTTCGAGCGCGTCGATGATCGTCTCGCTCGACCGGAAGCCGTGCCCCTCGCCCGGGTAGAGGACGTAGTCGTGCTCGACGCCGCGTTGCCGGAGGGCATCACGGATCGCCTCGGACTGCGACGGGGGAACCACGCGATCTTCGGCTCCTTGCATGAGCAGCACCGGCACGTCGATGCGATCGACATGGGTCAGCGGTGAGCGGTCGACATACAGTGCCTCGGCCTCGGGCAGCGGCCCCACCAGGCCCTCGATGTAGTGCGCCTCGAAATCGTGCGAATGCTCGCTCAGCATCCGCAGATCGGTCACGCCGTACCTGCTGATCCCGGCGGCGAACGTGCCTCCCCTCACCAGCGCGGAGAGGACTGTCCACCCGCCGGCGGAGCCGCCGCGGATCGCGATGCGGTCGGGATCCGCGAGTCCGACGTCGGCGAGCCCGCGGGCTGCGGCGACGACGTCATCGACGTCGACCACGCCCCACTCGCCGTCGAGGCGTTCGCGGTAGGCGCGGCCGTACCCGCTCGAACCGCCGTAGTTCACGTCGAGCACCCCGACGCCGCGACTCGTCCAGAACGCGATTGCCGCTGATGCGGCGCCGGTCACGTGAGCGGTGGGGCCGCCGTGCACGAGCACGAGATAGGGAGGGCGCTGGTCATCCGGGGCAGACGCCGTCGGATTCACCGGCGGGTAGGCGAACGCGTGGACGGGACCGCGCATGCCCTCGACCACGATCTCGGAGGCTGCCGGCATCCATGCCGGATCCACCGGGGTCGCTCCAGCGACGACCTCGACGTCTCCGGTGTCGACGTCGACGCACCAGACGCCCGGTGCCGTCGTCGAACTGTTCCCGGAGAGCAGCACGCGTGACCCGGACACATCGTCGACGCTCACATGGCCGTCGGCCGGAACCGGGATGCTCCGCGTGCTTCCGTCTCGGGCGGAGACCACGACCTCGTCGCGTCCATTCGTGCGCACCGCCACGACGCGGCCGTCGTCGAGTGGTCGATACCAGCGGTTGCCGAGCACCCAGAGCCCGTATCCGGTGTCTGCGTCGTCGCCATCGGCATCGGAGATCGGCTCCGCTGTGCCGTTCGGCTGAACTCCGGCGAGGGGCTGCCGGTAGAGCGACCAGCGACCGGACGGGTCGTCTGCGTAGATGATCTCGTCTTCGCCGACCCACTCGGGCTGAAGCGCGGCTCGGGTCGGCAGGTCGGTGCGCCGGGAACCGTCGGAGAGCACCAGTGCGGCGTGCTGCCAGGGCATCCGCTCGCCCGACCACTCCACCCAGGCGACGCGGGATCCGTCGGGAGACAGCGCAGGGTGCGCGTAGAAGGCCTCTCCCTGCACGATGACCCTCACCTGCGTCGCGTCGTCGGCGGCCGACCCGTCGGTCGGGATCTCGACGATGGCCCGCTGGTGGGGGTCGACGCTGAGATCTTCACGCACGGCGAGCAGGCGCCCCTGCTGCAGACGCAGACCTCCGTGCGCGGGGCCCTCAGGGGTGAGGGCGGCCGGCACGCCGCCGCGCGGCAACCGATGCACTCGCTGATCCCGGGCGTCGACGAAGTACAGGGTGCCGTCGGCGTCCGCGGTCCAGGCCCCGCCACCGTACTCGTGCACGCGCGATCGGGCGTTCCAGGGCGAGGGGAGGAGCTCGATGCCGGTCGAGCTGCGAACGGTGAGTCGTCCGCCCTCAGCGGGCACCGATTCACCCCACCAGATCTCGTCTGCGACGAAGGCAGCACCGTCGATACGCGGTGATGCTGCGGCGATCGCCGCAGGAGAGAAGGGAGAGGTCCAGGAACCGAACGGCGACGACATGCTTCGAGCCTATGGTGCGCCCCGGACGGCGCGCTCGGTGTCGTCAGACCGCGCGGAGCACGGCGACGATCTTTCCCAGGATCACGGCTTCGTCGCCCAGGATCGGCTCGAAGGCGGAGTTGCGGGGGAGCAGCCAGGTGTGGCCGTCGCGGCGACGGAGGACCTTGACGGTGGCCTCGCCATCGAGCATCGCTGCCACGATCTCGCCGTTCTCGGCACTGTTCTGCGAGCGGACGACGACCCAGTCGCCGTCGCAGATGGCCGCATCGATCATGGACTCGCCCGACACGTTGAGCATGAACAGATCGCCCTTGCCCACGAGCTGCCGGGGGAGGGGGAAGATCTCCTCGACCTGCTGGTCGGCCGTGATGGGCACACCGGCAGCGATGCGACCGACGAGCGGGACGAGGGCCGCGTCGCCGACGGGCGTGGCCACATCGGCGGGGTTCTCACCGCTCGTGCCCGGAAGATCGATCAGCACCTCCATCGCACGCGTCTTGCCGGGGTCACGCCGAAGATAGCCGCTGAGTTCGAGCTGCCCCAGCTGGTGGGTGACGCTCGACAGTGACTTCAGACCCACCGCATCGCCGATCTCGCGCATGCTCGGCGGGTAGCCGTAGCGGCTGATCGACGTCTGGATGACCTCGAGGATCGCCATCTGCTTGGCGCTCAGGCTCTTCCGGCGACGGGTGCGCGGTGCATCGGACTCGGGGGCGGCGTTGTCGCTCATGGTGCTCCTCAGGTGTGCGATCCGGCGTCTCAGTTCGAATGTCGGAGGCCCGTGATGGGGTGTTCGTATCGAAACCGTATCCGAGAATCGCGCCGATGTGGAAGATCTGTTCGAGCGTGTCGGCCGATTATCGGGTCACTTTTTCGAAGAACGCTTGACAGATGTTCGAATTCGAAGATAACTTCGGAACGTAGCTTCGCATTCACGGCTCCCGGCCGAGACGCGAATGCGAACGCTACGCCAACTTCACCGCCCCGCGGTAATGCAGAGGAGTACGACATGAGCACCATCACCTTCAGCAACGCAGCAGTCTTCCCGGCGCGTCCGGCGACGAAGCTCCGTCTGACGGCGCGTGGCCGCCGTGTGGTGCTCGCGATCGCCGCCGTGCCGCTCGCCGTGGGCATCGGCTTCGCCGCCCTCAGCGGTGGCAATGCGATGGCGTCGGGCGAGCAGGTCGCCACCGCATCGTTCGCATCCGTGACAGTGATGCCCGGCGACACGCTCTGGTCGATCGCCGAGAGCATCGCCCCGGCCGAAGACCCGCGTGAGGTCATCGGTGACATCACTCGCCTGAACCTCCTGCGAGGCGGCGAGCTGCAGATCGGCCAGGAGCTGGCCATCCCCGCTCAGTACTCGAAGTGACGCTGTAACGTCACCTCGCGCATCGGTGCTCGTGGTGCGGCCTACCATGGGAAGGGTGACTGCATCACTCGCCGACCTACCGCTTCGTGACGACCTCCGAGGGCTCACGCCTTATGGGGCCCCGCAGGCGCCGCTCCCCATCGCACTGAACGTCAACGAGAACACGCATCCGGTCCCGGATGCTGTCGCGAGTGACATCCTGGATGACATCGCCGTCGCGCTCCGCGACGTCAATCGGTACCCCGATCGTGAGTTCACGACCCTTCGGGAGGGATTCGCCGAGTACCTCGGACACGGGCTCGACGCGAGTCAGATCTGGGCGGGAAACGGATCGAACGAGGTCCTTCAGCACATCCTGCAGGCGTTCGGAGGTCCGGGTCGAACGGCCTTCAGCTTCGCGCCGACGTATTCGATGTATCCGCTGATCGCACAAGGCACGGGCGCCCGATGGATCGCCGGCACCCGTCAGCCCGATTACACGATCACGCCCGAAGAGGCCGCGGCGCAGATCGAAGAGGTCGACCCCGACGTCATCCTGCTCTGCTCGCCGAACAATCCCACGGGCACGCCCCTCGGCCTCGACGTGGTGGAGGCCGTCTACGAGGCCTCGCGCGGCATCGTCATCGTCGATGAGGCGTACCAGGAGTTCGCACCCAAGGACGCACCCTCAGCACTCACTCTTCTCGAGGGCCGCCCCCGCCTTGCCGTGTCGCGGACGATGAGCAAGGCCTTCGCCTTCGCCGGAGCCAGAGTGGGGTACCTCGCGGCCGACCCCGCCTTCATCGACGCACTCCGACTCGTGCGACTGCCCTACCACTTGAGCGCGCTCACGCAGGCGGCGGCGGTCGCGGCCCTTCGCAACTCCGACATCATGCTCGGCATGGTCGAGGAGATCATCGAGCAGCGCGATCGCATCTCGGCGACGCTCGAGGCGCTGGGGTACACGCCGCACGAATCCTGGTCGAACTTCGTGCTGTTCGGCGGAGTGAGCGAGCCGCAGAAGGTCTGGCAGCAGCTCTACGACCGTGGGGTGCTCATCCGTGATGTCGGCATCCCCGGACACCTTCGGGTGACCGCGGGCACTGAGGCCGAGTCCACCGCGTTCCTCGACGCCCTCGCCTCGATAGGATCGGCTTCATGAGCACTCCCGGCCAGAACCCCCGCACCGCCACCCGTGTGCGCAGCACGTCGGAGTCCACCGTCGAGCTCGAGCTGAATCTCGACGGCACCGGTGCGAGTCGCATCGACACGTCGGTGCCGTTCTTCGATCACATGCTGACCGCCTTCGCGAAGCACTCGCTCACCGACCTCACCGTGCGTGCATCGGGCGACACGCAGATCGACGCGCATCACACGGTCGAAGACATCTCGATCGTTCTCGGTCAGGCGATCCGCGAGGCGCTGGGCGACAAATCGGGCATCTCGCGGTATGGCGATGCACTCGTGCCGCTCGACGAGGCGCTCGCTCAAGCCGTCGTCGACATCTCGGGACGGCCGTACCTCGTGCACACGGGCGAGCCCGCGGGATTCGAGCACCACCTGATCGGCGGGCACTTCACCGGCTCCCTGGTGCGTCACTCCTTCGAGGCGATCACCTTCAATGCGGGGCTGACGGTGCACGTGCGTGTTCTCGGCGGCCGTGACCCGCATCACATCGCCGAGGCGGAGTACAAGGCGTTCGCCCGCGCATTCCGCCAGGCCAAGGCCCTCGACCCGCTGGTCGACGGCATCCCGTCGACGAAGGGTGCGCTGTGAGTGCAGCTCCTCGTGTCGCCGTCTTCGACTACCAATCCGGCAACGTCCA
>NZ_JAGGPD010000438.1 GCF_018613995.1 Microbacterium sp. ISL-103
CGAAGTGGAGCGCGACCTTGTCACCTCGGCCGGCCACGACGTGGCGGTCGACGCAGTTGTACGCGACGTTGAGTCGCCCGCCGACGAACCAACGTGCGGCGGGAACGGCATCCCCTTCGGGCGGATCCCATTCGTGAGCCGTGTGCCAGGGCTCGGCCCAGTCGAGCCGCTCTGCCGCCTGCTCCCAGAACAGGGTCGGATCGGATGCCGCCCGCGCGTAGGCCTCTGCGGTCACGTTCGCCGTCGCAGCGACCCCGACGGGCGCCGGGTATGTACGGGTCTCGTGCAGACGTGCTTCCGTCACGGTCACACCCACCGACGGAGCAGATACTTCTCGACGAGCACGAGAAGTGCGTTGGTGATCGTGCCCAGAAGTGCGAGCAGGACGATCGACAGGATGATCCTGTCCACGCGTCCGCTGTTCTGCGAGTCCGTGAGCAGGAAGCCGAGTCCCATCGAGGACGCGATGAGCTCGGCCGCGACGAGGAACAGCCAGGCCTGCGCGAGAGCGAGTCGGAGGCCTGCGACCACCGACGGCACGACGGCGGGCAGCTGCACGGTGCGGAACAGCGACCAGCCTCGGAGGCTGAACGAGCGCCCCGCCTCCACGAGCTGAGGGTCGACGTGTCGGAGGGCCGAGGCGACGGTCGTGTAGACCGGGAAGAAGGCGCCGATGGCGATCAGCGTGACCTTCGACTCCTCGCCGATCTGCATCCAGAGGATCAGGAGCGGCACCCACGCCAGAGACGGGACCGCACGGACCGCCGAGAGCGTGGGGCTGAGCAGCACGTCGCCGATCTTCGAGAGACCGACGATCCCCGCGATCGCGAGTCCGATCACCGATCCGATCGCGAAGCCGAGCAGCACGCGCTGCACCGAGATCGCGATGTGCGTCCAGAGCAGCCCGCGCTCGGCCAGCTCGACGCCGGCGGCGAAGACGGACTCCGGGGACGGGAGGAGGTAGGGCGCGACGATTCCGGTGGTCGTCACGATCTGCCACGCGACGACGATGAGGGCGGGCAGCAGCAATCCGCCGATGACGCGAACCGCGGGCCGGTCCCACGTGTGGCGCGCGCCCACTTCAGGGTGCAGACGGACTCCACGAGCGGCATCGAGCGCCTCCCGTGCGTCCGCAGCCACCGCCACGCGCTGGTCGGGAAGGATCACTCGCCCCTGACCGCCTTCTCGGCGAACGTGGCGTTCACGATCGAGTCCAGCGCCTTGTCGACCGAGTCCTTGCCGCCCTGGACATCACCGGAGTCGACGAGCACAGGAGCGATCTTCTCGAGCACCGCGACCTGGTCATCTCCCGGGATGCCGCTGACATCGAGGTTCGATCGCTCCTGGATCACGGTGGTGGCGACCTCGATGTCGATGCCCGCGACCTCGGCCAGCAGTGCTGCGGTCTCGTCCGGGTTCTCGAGCGCCCACTCGCGCGCCTGCTCGTACGCGTCGACGACAGCCTGCGCGAGGTCGGCATGGTTCTCGATGAAGTCCTCAGTGGCGTTGAGGAATCCGTAGGTGTTGAAATCCACGTTGCGGTAGATGAGCTGGTCGCCGGATTCCACCTCGGCCGCGGCCATGATCGGGTCGAGGCCCGCCCAGGCGTCGACCGAGACGCCGTCGAGAGCGGCGCGCCCGTCGGCGTGCTGGAGGTTCTGGACCTCGACGTCGTCGACCGAGAGGCCGGCTTCCTCGAGGGACTGCAGCAGGAAGAAGTAGGGGTCCGTGCCCTTCGTCGCAGCGACCGACTTGCCCGCGAGGTCCTCAACCGAGGTGATGTCGCTGTCGGGGCCGACGACGATCGCCGACCACTCCGGCTGCGAGAAGATGTCGATGACCTGGATCGGCGAGCCGTTCGAGCGGGCGAGGAGTGCGGCTGAGCCGGCGGTCGAACCCACATCGATCGACCCAGAGCGCAGCAGCTCGTTCGCCTTGTTCGAGCCGGCGGATTGCACCCACTCGACCTCCACGTCGTCGCCCAGGATCTCCTCGAGGATTCCCTGGTCGCGGATCACGAGGCTCAGCGGGTTGTACGTGGCGA
>NZ_JAGGPD010000439.1 GCF_018613995.1 Microbacterium sp. ISL-103
GGCGACACTCGAAGCGCGACTCGCCCGGCGAAGCTGACTCCGCGGGTGCGTTGCCCGACCAGTTGTCCTTGCGGCGGGTGGCCGATCCGCCCGCACGCATCATGAACGCGAGCGACAGGCTGGTGATGAGCAGGCCCGCGACGAAGACGATCGCCTGGAAATCCTCGAGCGACTGAGCCAGTCCCATGAGCCAGATGCCTCCGAGGAAGAGGATCATGAAGAAGATGAAGCTGAGGATCACGGGATCTCCTGTCGTAGCGGCCGCCCTCAACGATACCTTGTAGCGCAGACACCCCCAGGACGGAAGCCCCTGGTCCGTCGCCGCTAACCCTGATTTCGTTCAGGCATGAGCGCATCACTGACAGCCATCGCGACCTCCTGCACACTCAAGCCGTCTCCTGCCGAGTCGAGCTCCGACCTCCTCGGATCCCAGCTCCTCGCGGCCCTCGCCGAGCACGGGGTCACCGGTGAGGCCGTGCGCGCCGTCGACCACGTGATCAGCCCCGGTGTCGAGGCCGACATGGGCGGCGATGACCAGTGGCCCGCGCTGCGCGAGAAGGTGCGCGCCGCCGACATCCTCGTGTTCCTCACCCCGACCTGGATGGGGCAGCATTCGAGCGTCGCCCAGCGCGTGCTCGAGAGGCTCGACGCCGAGCTGAGCGAGACGGACGACGACGGGCGGCCGATCCTGTTCGACAAGGTCGCCATCGCCGGCATCGTCGGCAACGAGGACGGCGCCCACCACATCGCGGCGATCCTGTTCCAGTCGTTGAACGACGTCGGATACTCGGTGCCGGCGCAGGGCTCGGTCTACTGGAACGGCGAGGCGATGCAGACCGTGGACTACAAAGACCTCGACTCGACGCCCGAGAAGGTCGCGCAGGCCACGGCGACGGCCGCACGCAACGCGGCGCAGCTGGCCCGCCTGCTCAAGACCGACGGCTACCCGGCCGAGTAGCTCAGGCTCCGGCTTTACGGCCGTGGACGACGCGCGGCTGCACGTAGTCGTCGATCACGAGCTCGCCGCTCGCATTGAGGGCGTGCATCATCTCCTCGATGCGGTGCTTCTCGATGTTCTGCGGGTCCGCCGAGGTGAACAGGAACTGCAGCGGGATCGCCGGGTGGATCCACACCGTCAGGCGCCCGGGGTCGCCGCCTTCTCGAGGCAGCCACGTCATCATGAAGCTCTCCTGGCGGCGCAGCTTCGTTCCGACGATGACCTTCAGATGCGCGAGCGTCTCGTCGTCGATGAGGATCGGCTCCGAGGTGCCGTCATACCGCAGTCTTCCCATGAAGGAAACCGTACCCCGTGCGCGCGCTCCCGCGTGCACGCGCGCGACATCGTCACCTGTCCGACACGTCGCCCGGCGTCATCCCGAGGCCATCAGGTGGCGCGCGGCAGTACCGTGGATCCATGACCGCTCCCGTCGATCCGACAACCACGTCCGCCTGGTCCGAACTCTCCTCACTGAGGGAGTCGACCACTGCCGATCTGCGCGGGTGGTTCGCCGCCGACGCGACCCGCGCCGAGCGGCTGTCGTTCCCGCTGGCCGACCTCCACGTCGACCTCTCGAAGAACCTCGTGACCGACGAGATCCTCGACGCGCTCCTGCGCCTCGCCGAGCAGACCGGCGTCGCCGAGCGCTACGCCGCGATGCTCGAGGGCGCCCACCTCAACACCTCCGAAGACCGGGCCGTGCTGCACACGGCTCTGCGTCGCCCCGCCGGCGCCTCCCCCGCGCTCGTCGTCGACGGGCAGGATGTCGATGCTGACGTGCGGGGAGTCCTCGACGCCCTGAGCGCCTTCGCGACGAGGGTCCGCGGAGGCGACTGGCTCGGCCTCACCGGCAAGAAGGTCACGCACGTCGTCAACATCGGCATCGGCGGCTCCGACCTCGGACCTGTGATGGTCTACGAGGCGCTCAAGCCCTATGCGGATGCCGGCATCGAGGCGCGGTTCGTGTCGAACATCGACCCGACCGACCTCGCCCAGAAGACCGCCGACCTCGACCCCGAGACGACGCTCTTCATCGTCGCGTCGAAGACCTTCACCACCCTCGAGACGCTCACCAACGCCCGTCTCGCGCGCGATTGGCTGTGGGCCGGCCTCACGGCATCCGGAGCACTCTCCGACAGCGACGACGCGCGCACCGACGCCGTCGCCCACCACTTCGTGGCCGTGTCGACCGCTCTCGACAAGGTCGCCGCCTTCGGGATCGACCCGGCGAACGCGTTCGGATTCTGGGACTGGGTGGGCGGCCGGTACTCGGTCGACTCCGCGATCGGGCTGTCGCTGGCGGTCGCGCTGGGTCCCGACGTCTTCCGCGACCTGCTGGCCGGGTTCCACGCCGTCGACGAGCATGTGCGAACGACGCCTCTCGCCCGCAACGTCCCGGTGCTGATGGGCCTCCTCAACGTCTGGTACGGCAACTTCCACGGGGCGCAGTCGCACGCGGTGCTGCCCTATGCGCAGCAGCTGAGCCGCTTCCCCGCCTATCTGCAGCAGCTCACCATGGAATCCAACGGCAAGTCGGTGCGCTGGGACGGCACCCCCGTCACCACCGACACCGGCGAGGTGTTCTGGGGCGAGCCGGGCACCAACGGTCAGCACGCGTTCTACCAGCTCATCCACCAGGGCACCCGGCTGATCCCCGCCGACTTCATCGCGTTCGCGAACCCGGCGTACCCGCTGAGCGACGGCGGACAGGACGTGCACGAGCTGTTCCTCGCGAACTTCCTCGCCCAGACCAAGGCCCTCGCGTTCGGCAAGACGGCAGACGAGGTCGAGGCCGAGGGCACGACCGGCGCGCTCGTCGCCGCGCGCACGTTCGCGGGCAACCGGCCGACGACCTCGATCTTCGCCCCCGCGCTGACCCCGCAGGTGCTCGGTCAGCTCATCGCCCTCTACGAGCACATCACCTTCACCCAGGGCACGATCTGGGGCATCAACTCGTTCGACCAGTGGGGCGTCGAGCTCGGCAAGCAGCTCGCGATGCAGATCGCGCCTGCGATCGGCGGCGACCAGGCGGCGATCGACGGACAGGATGCCTCGACCAGGGCGCTGCTGGCGTACTACCGCGCGAACCGGACGTAATCGGGCGGGGGACGCAGAAGGCCCCCCGGGCTTCGCCCGGGGGGCCTTCTTCTGTCCGTGGTCCCAAGGGCACTCCGCTTCCCGTGC
>NZ_JAGGPD010000440.1 GCF_018613995.1 Microbacterium sp. ISL-103
AAGCTCGTCATCTTGTCGCCGGGGTCGTCGCTCGCGATGAGCAGGGTGAGCAGGTAGTCCGAACCCCGCAGGGCCCCGGTGATGCCCGCGACGATCGCCGCGAAGAACGGGTCGCCGAAGAAGCGCGTGGTGTCTTCGGGCACGATCAGGGCGATCGCGTGCGTCTGCCGCGAGGCGAGCGAGCGCGCCGCGCGGTTGGGCACGTAGCTGAGCTCGTCGATGGCCCGCTTCACGGCGTCGAGCGCCTCAGGACTCACCGCGGTCGACCCGTTGACGACGCGCGACACCGTCGATCGCGAGACTCCGGCGGCCGATGCCACCTCTTCGATGGTCGCTCGCAGTGACACGACTCTCCCTCCGTCCGGCGGCGAAGCCGGATGCTCCCTGGTCCGCCGCCCGGCGTCAGAGAGCGCGAGCGGCGATGATGCGAGCGTACTCCCGACCGGAGTCCTTCAGACTCCGCTCCTGGGTGTCGTAGTCGACGCGCACGATGCCGAAGCGCTTGTCATACCCCCACGCCCATTCGAAGTTGTCGAACATCGACCAGTAGAAGTAGCCGCGCACGTCGACTCCGGCATCGGCCGCATCGAGAACCGCTGCGAGGTGCAGGCGCAGGAACTCGGTGCGGTCCTCGTCGTGCACGCGCGTCTCGCCGTCTTCGACCACCGCGACGTCGTCATAGGCTGCGCCGTTCTCGGTCATGTAGAGCACGGTGCCCGCGGGCTCTGCGTACTCGGTCCAGACGCGCTGCAGCAGGCGGGTGAGGCCCTCGGGCTGCACCTCCCAGTTCTGCGCGGTGCGAGGCAGGCCGCGCTCGACCGAGTGGATGCCCTCGCTCGACGGGTAGGGGCTGCGGCTCGGGCGCTGCGTCGCGGGCCCGCCGCTCGCGGGCTTCACAGCCGGGGCCGTGCCCGAGACGAAGTCGCCGTGGTAGTAGTTGACGCCCTGCGTGTCGATGCGCTGCGAGATCACATCGAGGTCGCCGTCGTGCACGGCAGCCGTGAAGCGCGCCACGGCATCGGCATCCACCGCCCTGATGTCTCTGATGATGTCGTCGGGGTACACGCCGCGGTAGATCGGGTCGAGGAACCAGCGGTTGAACTGCCCGTCGACCCGGCGCGCGGCGTCGACGTCGGCGGGGTTCGTCGGGTCGGCCGGGTCGGCGACCGTGTGGTTCAGGGTGATGCCGAGGTTCAGGCTCGCGTCACGGCCTCGCAGCTCGCGCACCGTCTCGCCGTGGGCGAGCAGCAGGTGATGAGCCGACAGCAGCCCCTCGGCGACGCTCGTGTGTCCGGGTGCGTGCTCGCCGCCGGTGTACGAGAGGAACGACGAGCACCACGGCTCGTTCAGCGTCGTCCACACGTTCACGCGGTCACCCAGTGCGTCGTGCATCGTGCCGGCGTACTCGAGGAACCGCCCGACCGTGTCGCGGTTGGTCCAGCCGCCCGACTCCTGCAGCGCCTGCGGCATGTCCCAGTGATACAGAGTCAGCCAGGGCAGGATGTCGTTCGCGAGCAGCTCGTCGACGAGGCGCTCGTAGAAGTCGACGCCCTTCGGGTTGACCGCGCCGCCGTCGGGACGCACGCGCGACCACGACGTCGAGAAGCGGTAGGTCTGCAGTCCCAGCTCTTTCATGAGCGCGACGTCCTGCGGGTAGCGGTGGTAGTGGTCGCACGCCACGTCGCCGTCGTCGCCGCCGATCACTGCACCGGGCACCTTGCTGAAGGCATCCCAGATCGACGCGGTGCGCCCGTCTTCGAAAGCCGCCCCTTCGATCTGGTACGCCGCTGTCGCGGCGCCGAACAGGAAGTTCTCGGGGAAGGCGCGGGTCATGAAGGTCATCCTTTCACCGCGCCCGCCATGATGCCACTGACCAGCTGCCGACCCGCCACGACGAACAGGACGAGCAGCGGCAGGGTCGCGAGCACGGCACCGGCGAGCACGATCGAGTAGTCGATGTAGTACCCCGACTGCAGCTGGCTGAGCGCCGTCTGCAGGGTCGGGTTCTGCGGGGAGAGCACGATCAGCGGCCAGAGGTAGTCGGTCCAGGCCGTCATGAAGGTGAAGAGGCCGAGGATCGCCATCGCGGGGCGGGCCGCCGGGATGCCGACGGTGAGGAACGTGCGGAACTGATTCGCGCCGTCCATGCGCGCGGCCTCGATGAGCTCGTCGGGGATCACGTCGACCAGGTACTGCCGCATGAAGAAGACGCCGAAGGCGGTGACCAGCGTCGGCACGATGACGGCGCCGATCGAGCCGGTCCAGCCGAGCTCGCGCATGAGCATGAACAGCGGGATGATGCCGAGCTGCGTCGGGATCGCCATGGTCGCGATCACGAAGATCATCAGGCCGTCACGACCCTTGAAGCGCAGCTTGGCGAACGCGTAGCCGGCGAGCGTCGAGAACGTCACGACCGACAGCGTGATGATCGCCGAGATCAGGAACGAGTTGCCGAGGGCCAGCCAGAAGGGGATCGCATCGAACACCTTGGCGGCGTTGGCGAAGAAGTTGCCGCCGGGGATCAGCGGCAGGGTCTCGCCACGGGTGGCGTTGGTGCCGCTCGCGACGACCACCGACCACCAGAGCGGGTAGACGCTGCCGATGATGAACGCGGCGAGCAGGCCGTAGGTGAGGAATCCGGGGCGGCTGCCGATTCCGGCATTTCCGCCGACGGCTCCGCGACGCCGGCGGATCTTCTCGGGGACGCTCAGCGCCTGGGTGGCGGTCATCGCGCGTTCTCCTCGGTCGTGGTGGCGATCGTCGTGCCGGCGGCTGCCGTGGCTGCTGCCGCGGCGGCGCTGCGTGCACGCCGGCGGGCGGCGCGGCTCTGGGGAGCATCCCCGGTCGAGATGCGCCGGGAGATGAGGAAGTTGATCACTCCGATGCCGACGATGAGCAGGAACAGCAGGATGGCGACAGCGGATGCCTCCCCGAGGTCTCGCCGGAAGAAGGCGAGCTCCCACAGGAACAGCACCGTCGTCTGGAACTGTCGATCGCTGCCTCCGATGCCGCCGGCCGTCGAGACGTCGAACAGGCGCGGCTCGGCGAAGATCTGCAGACCGCCGATCGTCGCGGTGATGATCACGAAGATCAGCGTCGGGCGGATGGTGGGGATCGTGATCGAGAAGAAGCGGCGGGCGGCTCCTGCACCGTCGAGGGCGGCGGATTCGTAGAGGTCACGCGGCACCGCCTGCATCGCGGCGAGCAGGATGAGGGCGTTGTAGCCCGTCCAGCGGAAGTTCACCATGACGGCGATCGCGAGGTGCGACAGGGCCGTGTCGTGCTTCCACTGCTGGTCGGCGATGCCGAGCAGGTTCAGCAGGTTGTTGGCGAGGCCGTCGGCCTCGTTGAAGATGCTCGAGAAGATGATGGCGACGGCCACGGGCGTCACGACGAACGGGATGAGGATGCTCATGCGCCAGAACGTCGGGGCGCGCAGCCCGCGATCGAGCAGGTAGGCGATGACCAGTGCCACCGCGAGCTGCGGGATCGCCGACAGCAGGAAGATGCTCAGCGTGTTGAAGATCGAGTTCCAGAACATCGCGTCGCCGAGGATCTCGACGAAGTTGCCGGTGCCGACGAACCCGCCCTGGCCCTTGAGCAGGTCCCACTCGTGCACG
>NZ_JAGGPD010000441.1 GCF_018613995.1 Microbacterium sp. ISL-103
GCGCCGCCGGGCTGGTAGTCGGTGGTCGCTCCCGAGGGTGGCAGAGCGAAGGCGCTCGCGGTCTCGGTGGCTTCTCCGCCGCCGCTCGTGGCGGAGGTCTCGCTCGGCGCCGGGGCCGCGGCGCACCCGACCAGCGAGAGGACCAGCATCATGGTGGCGGCGGCGGCCACCCGTGCGCGCCTCAGCTGCCTGTCCCGTACAGCGCGGCGATCTCTTTCGAACCCATCCCCTGAGAATACGTCTCATGCTGCGGCCATCCCGACGGTGAGTCCTCCCACTCCTCCTGACGGCCGTACGGCAGCAAATCGACGAGGCCCTGCAGCTGACTCATGCGCTCGGTGCCGCGTCCGCTCGTGTGCCAGGTGCGGTACACCGTGTCGCCGTCGCGCAGGAAGACGTTCACACCGAAGCCCTCGTTCGGGCCGGCATCCATGTCAGACCCGAATGAGCTGTCGGCGCTCGAGAACCACGCCATGCGGTTGCCCACTCTCTCGCGGTAGGCGAGAGCCTCGTCGATCGCACCGTTGGTCACGATCACGAATCGTGCGTCGTAGTACCGCTCGAGGAAGTCGAGGCGCGTGAACTGCGACGTGAACCCCGTGCAGCCGGGGCACTGCCACTCGTTGCCGTCGGTCCACATGTGGTTGTAGACGATGAGCTGCGTGTGCTCCCCGAAGATGTCCGAGAGACGCACCGGGCCCTCTGCACCCACCAGCGTGTAGTCGGGAAGCTTCACCATCGGCAGGCGTCGGCGCTGGGCGGCGATGGCGTCGAGTTCGCGGGTCGCGGCCTTCTCGCGCACACGCAGCGCGTCGAGCTCGCGGCGCCATGTGTCGGCGTCGACGACGGCAGGAAGGGGAGTCTGGGTCGTGCTCACGGTGGACCTCCGGTGGTCAGAGAGACGATGCCCCCAGTGTGCGCCCGACCACCGACATCGTCAACCGATCGGCGACGGCTCCTCGTCGACCGGCTGCGCGTCGACCTCCTCGGCCGGATTGCGTCGGATGCCGATCCACGACACGACCCCGCCGAGCACCAGCAGTGCGGCAGTGACCCAGGCCGCGTTGTGGAATCCGTCGAGGTCGAGGGTGCCGCCGATGATCGTCGAGAGCATGGCCACCACGAGCAGTCCGGCGACGCGCGAGACGGCGTTGTTCACAGCGGAGGCGATCCCCGAGCGCGATTCGTCGATCGCGCCGAGGATCGCTGCCGTGAGCGGGGCGACGGTGAGAGAGAGCCCGAGACCCATGACGATCATGGCCGGCAGCACCTGCCACCAGTAGTCGAAGTCCTCGCGGACGAGCAGCAGCATGAGCGAGCCGACCGCCATGGTCAGGGGGCCGACCGTCATGAAGATGCGAGGGCCGAAGCGACCTGCCCACGAGCCGGCGCGCGAGCTGACCAGGATCATCAGGATCGTCATCGGCAGGCTCGCGAGCCCTGCCGCGGTGGCGCTGAGTCCGGCACCCTGCTGCAGATAGACGCCGACGACGAAGCCGCTCAGCGACAGCGCCGCGTAGACGAACAGGGTGGCGAGGTTGCCCCACGCGAAGTCCCGCACCCGGAACAGGGAGAGCGGCATGAGGGGTGCGGCCGAGAGCTGCTGTCGCACCAGGAACCAGGCGAAGAGGGCGGCGCCGACGATGCCGGGCAGCCAGATCGCCGGAGAGCCCCAGCCGAGGTTCGGCTGCTCGATCAGAGCGAACACGACCGCGCCGAGCCCGATCGCGCACAGGGCGCCGCTGAGCCAGTCGACCCGCACGCCGCTCGGGTGCTCCTTCAGCTTCAGGCGCGACAGCAGCACGAGTGTGACGCCGATCGGCACGACGTTGATGAGGAAGACGAATCGCCAAGACAGGAAGTCGACGAAGAGACCGCCGAGAAGCGGGCCGACGAGCTGGGCGGCGGTGGTGAATGCCGTCCACACCCCGATCGCGCGAGACTGCACGTCGGCGCGCATGGTCGCGGTGATCAGCGCGAGGGAGCTCGGCACGAGAAGGGCGCCGGCCGCTCCCTGCGCTGCCCGCGCGATGATCAGGATCAGCGGATCGGGTGCGGCGGCGACCGCGACCGACGCCACACCGAAGGCGACGAGACCGATGCGCATCACGAGCACCCGGCCGTAGGCGTCCGACAGAGAGCCCGCGAGCAGGATCAGCGCGCTGAGGGTGATGAGATACGCGTCGACCACCCATTGCTGTGTGGTGATGCCGCCGCCGAGCTCACGGCTGATCGCCGGCAGGGCGACGGTCACGACCGTGCCGTCGAGGAAGGTCACGAACGACGCCAGGACGGCGACGGAGATCACGAGGCGCTGCAGCGGCGCGAAGCGAGAGGATGCCACACGCTGACATTACTGCCGTCAGGACGCGCGCGGGCCGTCAGTCGGGACGAGTGCTCGAACGGTACAGATCGCGCAGTCCCGCGCTCCCGTTCTGGGCGTACGCCGCCTGCTGGCGTTGGGCTCCCGTTCCCTCCGCGCGGATCCGCGCCAGCCCTTCTGTCACGAGGTCGTCGTCGCCGAGGTGCGCGAGCGTGGGGCGCAGTCGATGAAGCAGCGTCTCGGTGAGGGTCGACGCAGCGGTGATCTCGCCGTTCGACGGGTCGACCAGCCGGGCATCCGGTCCGTATCTCGCGGCGGTCCACAGCGAGGCGTCGATCGCGTCGACCCCCAGCCGGTGGCAGTCGTCGAGAGCGTCGCTGAGCATCAGCGCACGGGTGAGAGCGACGGCGAGCAGCGTCTCTTCGACCGTCAGCTGCGCGTCGAACACACGCACCTCGACGGTGGGGAACCGCTCCGACAGTCGCACGGACCACGACAGTGAGCTGGTCTCGGCGATCGCGCCCATCGCCACGAGCTGCTCGACGTGCGCGCGATAGTCGGTCAGATCACGGAAGTGCGGCGGACTCCACGACGCCGGGAGTCTGCGGATCAGGATGCTCCGCCAGCTGGCGAAACCCGAATCCCTGCCGTGCGCGAACGGGGAGTTGCCGGTGAGAGCGAGCAGGGGCGGCAGCCAGGCTCTGACCCTGTTGACGACGCGGACGCGCTCTTCGTCGTCCGGCACTTCGACGTGGATGTGCAGACCGTTGACCTCGTGCTCGCGCGTGATCTCGACGAGCTGGGCTGAGACCGCGTCGTAGTGGGCCGACGAGGAGACCACGAAGCGATTGGGCGAGATGAACGGGGTGCCGGTGGAGGCGACGAGCACGCCCTGCTCGGCGGCGATGGCTCCGAGAGCACCGCGTGTGCGGAGCAGCTGCGTCCGCGCATCCGTGATGGTCGACGCAGGTTCGGTCGCGGACTCGAGCTGGCAGGTGAGGTACTCGGGGGTGAGGCCACCGCCCACCTCGTCCAGGATGCGCTCGCGCGTCTCGGAGCTCATGGCCGACGGGACGAGTGTCTGCTCGTCGAGGAGGACGAATTCCTCTTCGACGCCGAACCGGGCCACAGGCGCGGCCCTAATGGTCGCGCAGCGCCGAGACGAGCTCGGCCTTGCGCTTGCGGCTGTAACCGGTGAGGCCGATCTCCTTCGCGCGTGCGCGCAGTTCCGCGACCGTCCAGTCCTCGTAGTCGCCGTGCTCGCCGCCTCGGCGCCCGACCGCGCTGCGGCCGTCTCGCGCGGCGGCGTTCGAGATGCGGGCGGCCTTCTCTTTCGAGGCGCCGTCGTCGCGGAGCTCTTCGTACAGCTCCGGGTCCTTCAGAGAGTTGTTCCTGCGTCCTGGCATGTCGTCTTCTCCTCTCGCACGGCGGGAAGCCCCGAGTCAAGGCCCTCGGGACACGGGATCGAGCGGTCTAGGTTGGGTGACCGTAGATGGGCGCTTCCCCCGCGCCCCGAGAAGGGAAGACCGATGAACATCCTGCTGATCATCATCATCGTCGTTGCCATCATTCTGGCCATCACGGGCGGACTCGTGCAGTCCCTGCAGTTCCTCCTGTGGGTCGGCCTGGTGCTGTTGGCCATCGCGGTCATCGCCTGGTTGATCCGAGCGATCTCCGGCAGCCGCACCCGCTGATCCGCGCAGTGAGGCCCGCTCAGGCGGGCCTCACTCCGTGTGCGGTCAGTCCTTGGAGCGCAGGTTCTCGCCGACGTTGTGCGCGGCGTCCTTGACGTTCTCCCCGGCCTGCTTCACCGAAGCCTCGGTCTGGTCGGCACGGCCCTCAGCTTCGAGGCTCTCGTTGTCGGTCGCCTTTCCGACGCCCTCCTTGATCTTTCCGCCGGCCTTCTCCGCTGCGTTCTTGATGTCGTCTGCTCCACTCATGGGGCACTTCCTTTCATCAGTCGATCAATGTCCGTCCACCGTCGCACGGGCTGCGGATCCTGCACACGGGATTGACAACGACGACCTCGCGTGACAGCACCCCTCGGCCGTCGACGTGGACCGCGCAGGCGACTAGCCTGGCCCCAGGCGGGTGGTCCTGCTCGCTCTCACCTCGGCTGCGGTCGACGAAGGAAGCGGTGGAACATGGACTCGATGATGATGGGCGCCATGCGCACGAACATGATGTCGATGCCCGACATGGCGAAGATGGACATGGCCGTCATGCAGGCATGCATGGATGCGTGCTCGGCCTGCGAGCAGGCGTGCACGGTGTGCTCGACGCAGATGATGGACTGCTCTCCGGCGTGCATGAACTGCGCCGACATGGCAGGCACGATGATGCGCTCGATGATGCGGATGCAGGGCATGACCCCCGCGTCGATGATGGCGATGCTCGATGCCTGCATCGCCATGTGCCAGACCTGCATGGACGAGTGCATGGCGCACGCCGACCACAGCGAGGTCTGCAAGATGTGCGCTCAGACCTGCAAGGACCGCATGGACGCGTGCATGGCCGTCAAGGACATGATGATGGCGACCGCCTGAGCGGCCTCGCATCGCACGTCGGGCTCAGCAGAGCGCGACGTTGAACTGCGTGCGGCCCACAGCCAGCACGCCGTAGCGCACGTGCAGGGCGATCGGCGTGCCCGCCGGTGCCTCCAGAGCCGCGCCCGCAGCGTTCCAGGCCACGTGGGCGGCGCCGTCGAGTGTGCGCACGACCAGGTCGCCCGTGGCCGCATCGGCATGCTCGACGACCGCGTCGACCCACTCGCTGCGGGTCGCCGACGCGATGCGCGCCTGGATGAGGTGCAGCGCGTGACCGGCCTCGAACGACGAGCAGGCGAAGCCGTGCCGGCACATGCACGCAGAACGCTCACGCACCGAGAGGGGCGAAAGGTGGTTCAGCGGCGTGGACACGGTGGTCTCCTTCGTGAGCGGATGTTCCGGCAAGAGTAGGTCGGCTGAGAGACAGACGGAACCCGCCCCGACATGCTCCGAAACAAACGGGCGTAGACTCTCCGCGTGCTGTTGTCGAAGAGCGCTCTCCGGATCCCGGGTAGAGCGCGGAATGGAGCCGTGGGCGCGTTCAGCGCCACGGACAGAGGCTGACGATCGCCCGGAGGCGGAACATCCCGTCCCCGGGGCCACGTCGTACCCGGCATCCGTTCGGTTGCCCTCTCCTCTTCTTCGCCGCTGTCTGCGGCCCGCACGAAAGCACTGTTCCCATGCGTCCCATCGACGAGCGCACCCTGCGCACCTCCTTTCTCAACGCCTCCCGCAAAGAGGCGTCCGACCTGACACTGCCGCCCGGCTACGCCGAGATCGAGTTCGACAGGCTCGACTATCTGGGCTGGGTCGACCCGAAGCCCCCTCGTCGCTCGTACGTCGTCGCCTGGGTCGATGACGTGCTGACCGGCGTGATCCTGCAGCGCGCGGAACAGCGCGTGACCGCCCGGGCGCAGTGCTCGTGGTGCGAGGACGTGACGCTGCGCAACGACGTGCAGCTGTACGTCGCCCGCAAGGCCGGGCCCGCGGGACGCAAGGGCGACACGATCGGCACCCTCGTCTGCGCCGAATTCGGATGCTCGCAGAACGTGCGGGTGCTGCCGCCGTTGGCGTACGACGGCTACGACCGCGAGCTCGCGCGCGAGATGCGGATCGTGAAGCTGCAGGAGCACGTCGCCTCGTTCATCGGCGCCGTGCGAGGCTGACCGCTCACACGATCTCGAGGTGCGTCACCGTCTCCTCGTCGTCGCACGCGCCGCCGACCCACAGGCGGATGGTTCCCGCCTCGACCCGCTTGACGCCGTCGA
>NZ_JAGGPD010000442.1 GCF_018613995.1 Microbacterium sp. ISL-103
CCACGGGCCCAGTCTGGTGGAAGAGCGCGCGTCGGGCGACGAGTGAGGTCAGGCTACGCTGGAAGGCGATCCCTGAACGCCGAACGAGGAGCCGCGCGCGCATGACCGACACCCAGATCTTCGAGCCCGAGGGCCGCGCCATCCCGTTCGTGGATGAGGGAGACGGGCCGGTCAAGCTGGTGCTGATCCAGGAGCAGGGGCTCGCCGCCGACGTGCTCGGCGTCGCCGCCCACTACCTCGCCGAAGAGGCGGGCTTCCACGTGCTGCGGGTCGGGCACCGCGCCGGCGGCGACGCGACGCTGGACGAGCGCGTCGAAGACGTCGTCGCGGTGATCGACCACGTCGGAATCGAAGACACCTGGATCGGCGGTCACGGCTTCGGGGGCACGATCGCACGCGCTCTCGTGGCCGCACACGCCGACCGGGCCAACGGCCTGCTGCTGCTCGGAGTCGAGGACGTCGACATCGCGGTCGCGCCGGCGATTCCCGTGCTGATCGTCCAGGGCACCGAAGACACCGACACCCCGGCCGCGAACGCCGAGGCGCTGCAGGCCACGATGCCGGATCGCTCGAGCATCAAGACCCTCGCCGGAGACCACCTGTTCCCGATGCATCACCCGATCGAGACCGGCGTGATCATCGAGGAATACCTGGACTGGGACTGACCCCGATGGCAGCGCGCGGCCGCACGGTCGTCGTCGTGATCGATCTGCAGGCCGGGGTGACACCCGGATGCTTCGACGAGCACGGCGTGCTCGCCCGCGCCGCCGCCCTCGTCGATCGAGCACGCGCCTCCGATGTGCCCGTCGTCTGGGTGCACCACGACCCCGTGGGGCTCGGCACCCCGGAGTGGGAGCTGGCCGCACCGCTCCACCGCGCTGACGGCGAGCCTCTCGTGCACAAGAGCTACCGCGACTCCTTCGCCGACACGACGCTGCGAGAGACTCTCGACGAACTCGGAGCAACCCGCCTGATTATCGCCGGCGCCCAGTCGGACTTCTGCGTGCGCACCACGATGCAGCGGGCCGCGGCTGAGGGATACGACGTCACTCTGGTGAGCGACGCCCACACCACCAGCGACACGGAGTGGGGCGGTGTTCCCATCTCAGGGGAGCAGATCGTCGCGCACACGAACATGTACTTCTCG
>NZ_JAGGPD010000443.1 GCF_018613995.1 Microbacterium sp. ISL-103
TTCGTCGTCGCGATCGTCGGCAGGGTGTACGAGTACTACCGCGGCAATTTCGCCCGCTGAGTTCCACGAGAAAGGCCCCTGGGATCACCCAGGGGCCTTTCTGCGTCTTCACTGTCAGGCGCGCGAGCGCACGCGCGCGATTCCCGTGAGCGCGTCGACAGGCCGCCGGTGCGTGCCATCGGCATCCTCGACGGGGTATCCCTCGCGAACCCAGTACTCGAACCCGCCGATCATCTCGCTGACGTCATAGCCCAGCTTGGCGAACTCGAGCGCTCCCTTCGCGCCGGCGTTGCATCCGGGACTCCAGCAGTAGACGACCACCGCCGCGTCCGGCGGGATCTCCGTCGGGGCACGGTCAGCGATCTCGCTGTAGTGCATGTGGGTGGCCCCNNCGTCGGAGCGAACGTCGATGACAGGGATCTCCGCACCGTCCTTAAGCGCAGCGTACACGTCGCTGGCGTCGGTCTCGTAGGCGAGCTTGGCGGCGTAGTAGTCGGCACGATCGATCATGTTGTCAGCCTAGAAGCCGGCCAGGGGAGACACCCGCGTCATTCGGACGGCAGACAGCCGGATTCCGCCAACATCGTACGCGGCGTCAGAGTTCCACGGTCATCTGCACACGGCGTCCGTAGCGATCAAGCCCTGAGGATGCTTCAGCGTCGACGAGACCGCGTTGGAACGGCGTCTCGGGGATGCTCTCGAGAAACCCGCAGGAGGCGTAGAAGGGTGCGTTCCAGGGCACCTCCGCGAACGTGCGCAGTGAGACACGGGTGTATCCGCGCTCGCGTGCTTCGTCCAGAGCGGCCTCGACGAGCCGGCGACCGTATCCCTGGCGGCCGGAGGAGGGCGATACAGACAGCTGCTCGAGGTGCGCATGGCCGTCCGCATCCATGACGTGCACGAATCCGACCGGGGTGCCGCCGTCCTCGAGAATGAGCACGAACCCGCCGCCGCTGAGCCGCTCGAGCCCGTCATCGGTCGGCGGCCAGGCCGGTGCCCCGAGGCTGGCGATGAGAAGCGCATCCGCCTCGGTCTCTATCCTCTGGATGATCTCCGCATCCTCTGCCACGGCGTGGCGAATCGCTGCGCTCATCGAACGTCCTCCGCGATCATGCGGAGATGGGCCGCGATTGTGAATGCGGATGGGCCGAGTGGGGTTGCTGAGCTCATGCCACGATCTTTCCATGTGCACATGAGAGGCCCCCGGACGCGAGAAGGCCCTGTCCGAAAACGGACAGGGCCTTCTGATGGGGGAGCGGCGATCTTACTCGCCGTCCTCCGACTTCTTGTTACGAGGCTTCTTCACCGGCTCGGTCGAGATGACCGTGCTGGGGGTGTTCGGCGTCTCGTCGACGTGCGTCTCGGACACCGTGAGCGGCGCATCCGGGAAGCCGGCGCGCTCGTGAGCGCCCTGGATCTCGGCGGCTTCGGTCTCGTCGTTCTGAGCCGTGACGTGGTGCTGGTGCGCGTCGGCGGCCTCGACCTCTGCCTGCGTGAGCGGGGCGAGACGGTCTTCGTAGAACCAGCGCGAGATGGAGGACCGCAGGTTCTCGGTCCACGAGATGCGTCCCTTCGCATTCGGGCGGACCACGAGCGGCTCGTATCCGTCGACGTCGATGAGCTTCCAGCGATCGTACTTGTCGACCGGCTGGTGCACCTCGATGAACTCGCCGCCGGGAAGGCGGACGATACGGCCTGACTCGAAGCCGTGCAAGACGATCTCGCGGTCCTTCTTCTGCAGAGCGAGCGCGATGCGCTTGGCGACGAAGTAGCCGAGCACCGGTCCGATGAAGAGCAGCGCCTGAAGGGTGTGGATGACACCCTCCATCGTCAGCATGAAGTGCGTGGCGATCAGGTCGGACGAGGCCGCCGCCCACAGGACGGCGTAGAAGATCACGCCGGCCGTGCCGATGGCGGTGCGGGTCGCCGCGTTGCGAGGACGCTGAGCGATGTGGTGCTCTCGCTTGTCGCCCGTGACCCACGCCTCGATGAAGGGGTAGATCGCGACGAGCACGATGAACAGGCCGAGGACGACCAGCGGCAGCAGGATTCCGAACGACCACGTGTGGTCGAGGAACACGATGTCGAGGTTCGAGGGGGCCAGACGCAGCGCTCCGTCGGCGAAGCCGATGTACCAGTCAGGCTGGGTACCTGCGGAGACGGGGGAGGGATCGTACGGACCGTAGTTCCAGATCGGGTTGATCTGGAAGAAGGTCGCCATCAGCACGATCGTGCCGAAGACGATGAACAGGTATCCGCCCATCTTCGACATGTACACCGGCATCATCGGGTAGCCCACGACGTTGTCGTTCGTGCGGCCGGGGCCGGCGAACTGCGTGTGCTTGTTGACGATCATCAGCATGAGGTGCACTGCGATGAGCCCGATGACCAGCAGCGGAAGCAGCAGGATGTGCAGCGTGTACAGGCGCCCCACGATCGCCGTGCCCGGGAACTCGCCACCGAAGAGCAGGAACGACGTCCAGGTACCGATGAGCGGGATGCCCTTGATCATGCCGTCGATGATGCGCAGGCCGTTGCCCGAGAGCAGGTCGTCAGGAAGCGAGTAGCCGGTGAAGCCCTCGGCCATCGCGAGGACGAACAGCACGAAGCCGATGACCCAGTTGAGCTCGCGGGGCTTGCGGAAGGCGCCCGTGAAGAAGACGCGCAGCATGTGCACGCCGATGCCGGCGACGAAGACCAGCGCGGCCCAGTGGTGGATCTGGCGAACCAGCAGACCACCGCGGAGATCGAACGAGATGTGCAGCGACGACTCGAGAGCCGCCGACATCTCGATTCCGCGCATGGGGGCATATGCACCGGTGTAATGCGTCTCGACCATGGAGGCCTCGAAGAAGAACGTCAGGAAGGTTCCGGACAGGAACACGACCACGAAGCTCCACAGCGCGATCTCACCGAGCATGAACGACCAGTGGTCAGGGAAGATCTTGCGACCGAGCTCCTTGACGAAGCCGGAGATGCTGGTGCGCTCGTCGATGTAGTTCGACGCGGCGCCGACGAATCGGCCGCCGAGAGGCGCCTTGTTGTCCTTGTCCTCTTTGGACAGCGTTGCGGTGCTCAATGGCGCTCCCAGAAGCTCGGGCCGACGGGCTCGGTGAAGTCACTGCGAGCGACGAGGTAGCCCTCGTCGTCGACGGTGATGGGCAGCTGCGGCAGCGGACGTGCGGCAGGTCCGAAGATGACCTTGGCGTGATCCGTGACGTCGAACTGCGACTGGTGGCAGGGGCAGAGGAGGTGGTGGGTCTGCTGCTCGTACAGCGCCACGGGGCAGCCGACGTGGGTGCAGACCTTGGAGTACGCGACGATGCCGTCGTACGACCAGTCCTTGCGGTCTTCGGCCTCGATGAGCTGCTCGGGACGCAGGCGCATCATCAGGACGATGGCCTTGGCCTTCTCCTCGAGGTAGCCGTCGTGGTGGCTGAGCTCGGCGAGGTCCTCGGGGATGACGTGGAAGGCGGATCCGAGGGTCACGTCCGCTGCGCGGATCGGCGTTCCGTCGGGGTCGCGGACGAGGCGCTGGCCCTTCTCCCACATCGTGTGCTTGAGCAGCACCACCGGGTCGCCCGCGGTGGGATCGTCCGGAGTGCTGTGCGGGGCGAGGCCACGGAACAGCGTCACGCCGGGGATGATCGACGCCACGATCGCCGCGAACAGCGAGTTGCGGATCATCGTGCGTCGCCCGAAGCCGGACTCCTCGTTCGCCGTCTCGAATGCCTCGATGACGGCCTCGCGCGTCGACTCCTTGCCACGGGTGGGGTGGCGGTGCTCGATGTGCTCCTTGTCGCTCATCAGCGCCTTCGACCAGTGGATCGCGCCGATGCCGATGCAGAGCAGAGCCAGAGCGATGCCCAGACCGATGAAGAGGTTGTTCTGGCGGATGTCGATCAGAGCGCCGCTCTCGATCGGGAAGAGCATGTAGGCGGCGACCGCCCAGATGCTTCCTGCCAGCGAGAGGTAGAACAGGGTGTAGACCGTGCGCTCCGCAGCCTTCTCAGCGCGCGGGTCCTTGTCGGTCATCCGCGCGCGGTGCGACGGCAGCCCCGGGTTCTGCACGGGATCGCTGACTGCGACACCCAGCCCTGGAGAGGGCTGGTAGGCCCTGTCAAGAGCCTGCGAGTCGTCGTCGTGTGCCATGGTGCTCCTCGTACGTTCCTCTTCGATGAATAAGCGTCAGTTGGACTTCGCCGTGATCCACACGGTGATGGCGACGAGCGCGCCGATGCCGAAGATCCAGACGAACAGGCCCTCGGAGACAGGACCGAGCGAACCGAGCGAGAATCCGCCGATCTGCACGGACTGCTGCTGGAAGAGCAGGGCCGAGATGATGTCGCGCTTGTCTTCGTCCGACAGGTTCATGTCGCCGAAGACGGGCATGTTCTGGGGACCGGTGACCATGGCTGCGTACATGTGCAGCGCGCTGGTCTCGGTCAGTGCCGGGGCGTACTTGCCCTCGGTCAGTGCGCCACCTGCGGCAGCCACGTTGTGGCACATCGCGCAGTTGACACGGAAGAGCTCGGCACCGTTCGCGACATCGCCG
>NZ_JAGGPD010000027.1 GCF_018613995.1 Microbacterium sp. ISL-103
GTAGAGAACGCCGTCCTCGTCGGAGAAGACCTCGTCGACGACGGTCTCGGATGCCACGGCGGCGCCGTCTGCATCGGAGCCATCGCTGTTCGGGAAGGGGGATTCCGTGCTCATGGGATGGTCCTTTCGTCACGGTGCGGGGCCTCGGACGCCCTGCACCCAACGCGTCCTGATCCTACCCGGTGAGCCGGGGAGGCTGTCATGGGGAGCCCTCCCCACCACCCGGGCCCATCACCCCAGGCAGGTCGGCCCGAGCAGCGACTTGAGATCGCCGAACAGGTCTGACGAGACCTTGACCGGCATCGGCACGTCGAACACCTTCGCGGTACTCCCCCGATGCACACGGAGCACGACCTCGGTGTCTCCGTTGTGGCGGCGCAGCACATCGGCGAGCTCTTTCATCACACGCTCGGTGGCTCTCTGCTCGGCGAGCACGAGAGACAACGGGCCGGCCGCGTCGAACGAGCCGACGTCAGGGGCGAACGCCGACTGCGCATGCAGATTGAGTCCGTCATCGCGCTTCGACACGCGCCCGCGCACGGCGAGGATCGAGTCCTGCTGCAGGATGTGCTGGAACTCGGTGTAGGTCTTTCCCATGAACATGACCGTCACCTCGCCGTTGAAGTCCTCGACGGTGATCATGCCGTAGGGGTTTCCGCTGGCCTTCGCGACGCGATGCTGGACGCTCGTCACGAGTCCGGCGACCGTCACCTGCTCGCCGTCCTGCATGTCCTCGGAGTTGTTGAGATCGTGGATCGAGATCGACGCATGCTTCGCGAGCGGCACCTCGAGTCCGGCGAGGGGATGATCCGAGACGTAGAGCCCGAGCATCTCGCGCTCGAAGGCGAGCTTGTCCTTCTTGATCCACTCGGGTCGCGCCGGAACCTTCGCGGGCGCCACCTCCTCCAGACCGTCGTACAGGCTGTCGAAGTCGAAGCCGATGGCTCCCTGGGCTTCGTTGCGCTTGCGATCGACCGCGGCCTCGACCGCATCCTCGTGAACCTCGAGGAGCGCGCGGCGCGAGTCGCCCATCGAATCGAACGCGCCCGCCTTGATCAGCGACTCGACGGTGCGCTTGTTCGAGACGTGCAGCGGCACCTTCTCGAGGAAGTGGTGGAACGAGGTGAACCGCCCGTCCTTGCGGGCCTTCACGATGCCTTCGACGACGTTGCTGCCGACGTTGCGCACTGCTCCGAGCCCGAAGCGGATGTCGTCTCCGACGGCCGCGAAGTAGTTGATCGACTCGGAGACGTCCGGCGGGAGCACCTTGATGCCCATGCGGCGGCACTCGTTCAGATACAGCGCCATCTTGTCTTTCGAGTCACCCACGCTGGTGAGCAGCGCAGCCATGTACTCGGCCGGATAGTGGGCCTTGAGGTAGGCGGTCCAGTACGAGACGACTCCGTATGCGGCCGAATGCGCTTTGTTGAAGGCGTAGTCGGAGAACGGGAGCAGGATCTCCCAGATCGCGTTGACAGCCCCGTCGGAGTAGCCGTTCGCGTGCATGCCCGCCTGGAAGCCCTCGAACTGCTTGTCGAGCTCGGACTTCTTCTTCTTGCCCATCGCGCGCCGGAGGATGTCTGCCTGCCCGAGCGAGAAGCCGGCTACGCGCTGCGCGATGGCCATGACCTGCTCTTGGTAGATGATCAGGCCGTAGGACTCGTCGAGGATGTCGGCGAGGGAATCCGTGAACTCGGGGTGGATCGGGGTGATCGGCTGCTGGCCGTTCTTGCGCAGCGCATAGTTCGTGTGCGAGTTCGCGCCCATCGGACCGGGGCGGTACAGCGCGATCAGAGCCGAGATGTCGCCGAAGTTGTCGGGACGCATGAGCCGCATGAGCGATCGCATGGGCCCGCCGTCGAGCTGGAAGACGCCGAGCGACTCACCCCGACCGAGCAGGTCGTAGGCGCCGCGGTCGTCGAGAGCGAGGTGCTCGAGATCGAGCTCCTCGCCGCGGTTGGTGCGGATGTTGTCGAGCGCATCGGAGATGATCGTCAGGTTGCGAAGCCCGAGGAAGTCCATCTTGATCAGGCCGAGCGACTCGCACGAGGGGTAGTCGAACTGCGTGACGATCTGGCCGTCCTGCTCGCGGCGCATGATCGGGATGATGTCGAGCAGCGGCTCGGACGACATGATCACGCCGGCCGCGTGGACACCCCACTGCCGCTA
>NZ_JAGGPD010000444.1:0-1591 GCF_018613995.1 Microbacterium sp. ISL-103
GCACAGCGAAGACGACGAGGGCAAGGTCACCCTGCTGCTCGCGTTCGACCCCGACGCGCCGAGCCAGGACGTGCCGGATCCCTACTATGCGGGCGCCGAGATGTTCGATTCGGTGCTCGGTATGATTGAGACGGCGACTCGCGGGCTGTTCCGCCAGCTCGAACCGGCGCTTCGCCAGCCCCGCACGCCCCGCAGCGCCGGGGCCCGATCAGGAGGACTCCCCTGACTTTCCAGCCTTCGCTCCCGCCGCAGCCCCTGAGCCCCCTCGACGGTCGCTATCGCGGCGCCGTCACGGGCCTCACCGACTTCCTCTCCGAGGCCGGCCTGAACCGAGCCAGGGTCGAGGTCGAGGTCGAGTGGCTGATCGCCCTCACCGATCGCTCCCTCTTCGAGACGAGCCCGCTGTCGGATGCCGACAAAGAGCGCCTGCGCGCCCTGTACCGCGACTTCGGTCAGGCCGAGATCGATTGGCTCGCCGAGAAGGAAGCCGTCACCCAGCACGATGTGAAGGCCATCGAATACCTGGTGCGCGACCGCCTGTCGACCCTGGGTCTCGACTCGATCGCCGAGCTCACGCACTTCGCGTGCACGAGCGAGGACATCAACTCCGCCTCCTACGCGCTCACCGTGAAGCGCGCTGTCGAAGAGGTCTGGCTTCCCGGCCTCGACGTCGTGATCGCGAAGCTGCGCGAGCTGGCGGCCGAGCACGCCGACGCCGCGATGCTCTCCCGCACCCACGGACAGCCGGCGACCCCGTCGACCATGGGCAAGGAGATCGCGGTCTTCGCGTGGCGCCTCGAGCGCGTGCGCGCCCAGATCGCCGCATCCGACTACCTCGCCAAGTTCTCGGGCGCGACCGGCACCTGGTCGGCGCACCTCTCGGCCGACCCCGACGCGGACTGGCCCACGATCTCTCGCGAGTACATCGAGGGCCTGGGCCTCGGCTTCAACCTGCTGACCACGCAGATCGAGTCGCACGACTGGCAGGTCGAGCTCTATGACCGGATCCGTCACGCGGGCGGCATCCTGCACAACCTCGCGACCGATATCTGGACCTACATCTCGCTCGGATACTTCGCGCAGATCCCCGTCGCCGGTGCGACCGGATCGTCGACCATGCCGCACAAGATCAACCCGATCCGCTTCGAGAACGCCGAGGCGAACCTCGAGATCTCGGGCGCGCTGCTCGCATCCCTCGGGCAGACGCTCGTCACCAGCCGCCTGCAGCGCGACCTCACCGACTCGACGACGCAGCGCAACATCGGCGTCGCGTTCGGGCACTCGCTGCTCGCGATCGACAACCTGCGCCGTGGCCTCAACGCGATCTCGCTGTCGCGCGACGTGCTGCTCGCCGACCTCGACGTGAACTGGGAGGTCCTCGCTGAGGCGATCCAGACCGTCATCCGCGCCGAGGTCGTCGCCGGCCGCTCGTCGATCACCGACCCCTACGCGCTGCTCAAGGAGCTGACCCGCGGTCACCGCGTCGGTGCGGCCGACCTGGCCGAGTTCGTCGAGGGACTCGAGATCGGGGATGCCGCGAAGCAGCGCCTGCTCGCGCTGACTCCCGCGACGTACACGGGCATCGCCGAGC
>NZ_JAGGPD010000444.1:1610-1973 GCF_018613995.1 Microbacterium sp. ISL-103
GCGGGGTCACAAACACACCGCCCGCGTGCTGTGGGGTCAATAACGCATCCCAATCGGGTGAATCCAATGCGTAACTGGCCCCGCACCGCAGCCACCCTGCACCGCATCCACCCCGCACCCCAGCGACGCTAGGACCGCGGCTCGCCCGAGCGCGCGCCGGCCGGGTCGCGTGGCATGAACGCCGCGGCGATCAGAGTCAGCACGGCGACGATCGCAGCGGCGATGAACACCCAGACGGATGCCGAGATGATGGTCGCGGGATCTTCCGGACCACCGCCGCGGGCGATGACCGAGTTGGAGATCGCGCCGAAGATCGCCACGCCCAGCCCCCTGCCCGCCGATCGCGCGCCGGCGGTCATGCCG
>NZ_JAGGPD010000445.1 GCF_018613995.1 Microbacterium sp. ISL-103
CCCGCCGCGGGCGAGGCGAAGCGCGCGATCCTCGACTCGTACACGAAGGAGCACTCGGCCGAGTACCAGGCGCAGGCGTGGATCGACCTCGCCCGCAAGCTCGGCACCGAGAATCCGGCGCTGCGCGACCCCGCGAACATCGAGGCCATCGTGCTGCACACCAGCCATCACACCCACTACGTGATCGGCTCGGGAGCGAACGACCCGCAGAAGTACGACCCCACCGCATCGCGCGAGACGCTCGACCACTCGATCCCGTACATCTTCGCTGTCGCCCTGCAGGACGGCGGCTGGCACCACGTCGACTCGTACACCCCCGAGCGTGCGGGCCGCGAAGACACCGTCGCCCTGTGGCACAAGATCACCACGGCCGAGGATGCCGAGTGGACGCGCCGCTACCACTCGGAAGACCCCGACGTGAAGGCATTCGGCGGTCGCGTCGAGTTCCGCCTCACCGACGGCACGACCGTCGTCGACGAGATCGCCGTCGCCGACGCGCATCCGCTCGGCGCCCGTCCGTTCGCGCGCGACAATTACATCGCGAAGTTCCGCCTGCTGGCCGAGCCCGTGCTCGAGCCCGCCGAGATCGAGCGTTTCCTCGAGCTGGTGCAGCGTCTGCCCGAGCTCACGGCCGCCGAGGTCGGCGAGCTGTCGATCATCGCGAAGCCCGGTCTGCTCGAGGGCGCCGATGCCCCGAAGGGTCTGTTCTGATGCTGTACTCCCACGTCACCCCGGCCGAGAAGCGCCGTCTGTTCCGCGAGCGCCTCGCGAGCGGCGAGCTGCTGAGGTTCCCCGGTGCCTTCAACCCGCTGAGCGCCCGGCTGATCGAGCAGAAGGGCTTCGACGGGGTCTACATCTCGGGCGCGGTGCTCTCTGCCGACCTCGGGGTGCCCGACATCGGTCTCACCACCCTGACCGAGGTCGCCGGTCGCGCCAAGCAGATCGCGCGGATGACCGACATCCCCGCGATCGTCGACGCCGACACCGGCTTCGGCGAGCCGATGAACGTCGCCCGTACGATCCAGGAGCTCGAGGACGCGGGTCTTGCGGGCACCCACATCGAAGACCAGATCAACCCNNCCGCGAGCCGTCGCATCCGCGCCGCCGCCGACGCCCGACGCGATCCGAACTTCCTGATCATGGCACGCACCGACATCCGCGCGGTCGAGGGGCTCGATTCCGCGATCGACCGCGCCAAGGCGCTGGTGGATGCCGGGGCCGATGCCGTCTTCCCCGAGGCGATGCGCACGCTCTCCGAATTCGAGGCGATGGCGACGGCGCTCGACGTGCCGATCCTCGCCAACATGACCGAGTTCGGCAAGAGCGACCTCTTCTCGGTCGATCAGCTGCGGGACGCGGGTGTGAACATGGTCATCTGGCCTGTGTCGCTGCTGCGCATCGCGATGGGTGCAGCGGGCCGTGCGCTCGATACGCTGGGCGAGGAGGGGCACCTCACCTCGAAGCTCGGTGAGATGCAGCACCGTGCAGATCTCTACGACCTGATCGACTACGAGTCCTACAAGCAGTTCGACTCGGGCGTCGCAGGCTTCACCGTGACGAAGGAGTGAGCATGACCGAGCCGGACATCAAGAAGGGCCTCGCGGGAGTCGTCGTCGACAGGACCGCGATCTCGAAGGTCAACCCCGACACGAACAGCCTGCTCTACCGCGGGTATCCCGTGCAGGAGCTGGCGGCGACCCAGTCGTTCGAGGCGGTCGCCTACCTGCTGTGGCACGGCGAGCTGCCGGATGCCGAGCAGCTGGCAGCCCTGCGTGCGACCGAGCGCGAGCACCGTGCGCTGACCGACGACGTCAAAGCGGCGATCGACCTGGTGCCGGTGAAGGCGCATCCGATGGACGAGGTGCGCACGGCCGTGAGCCTGATCGGCGCCGCCGACACGAACGCCGGGGGATCGGTGCTCGACGCGGGCGGCAGTCCCGAAGAGAACCTCGAGCGCAGCATCCGCCTGTTCGCGGCGCTGCCGGCGATCGTCGCCTACGGCCAGCGCCGCCGTCGTGGTCAGGAGCCGATCGCACCGCGCGACGACCTCGACTACTCGGCGAACTTCCTCTGGATGACGTTCGGCGAAGAGCCAGACCCGGTCGTCGTCGATGCGTTCAACCGCTCGATGATCCTGTACGCCGAGCACTCGTTCAACGCCTCGACGTTCACCGCCCGCGTGATCACCTCGACCCTCAGCGACCTGTACTCGGCCGTTGTCGGTGCGATCGGCGCGCTGAAGGGGCCGCTGCACGGCGGCGCGAACGAGGCGGTGCTGCACATCTTCGACGAGATCGGCGACGCCTCGAACGTGGTCGAGTGGCTCGATGAGGCGTTGGCGGAGAAGCGCAAGATCATGGGCTTCGGCCACCGCGTCTACAAGAGCGGCGACTCGCGCGTGCCGACGATGAAGGCAGCCCTCGACACGCTCGTCGAGCATTACGACCGGGCCGAGGTCGCCGAACTCTACGACGCCCTCGAGTCGGAGTTCGTCTCGCGCAAGGGCATCTACCC
>NZ_JAGGPD010000446.1:0-12401 GCF_018613995.1 Microbacterium sp. ISL-103
TCGCTCTCACCGACGACAACCCGCAGGGTGAGGGCATCGGCCCGAACACCCCGCACAAGCCAGACACCGCCATCGGCCTGGCTCGCGCCCGCGCCGCGACGACCGTGATGCTCGCGCTGCCCGGATCCGCGTACCTGTACCAGGGCGAGGAGCTGGGTCTGCCCGAGGCGATGGAGATCCCCGACGCGTTCCGTCAGGACCCGACCTGGTTCCGCACGAACGGCGAGCGGTACGGCCGTGACGGATGCCGCGTGCCGCTGCCCTGGGAGGCGGATGCTCCGGCCTTCGGATTCAACGAGACCGGCGCCTCATGGCTGCCGCAGCCGGCCGACTGGGCCTCGTACTCGCGTGACGTGGAAGAGGTCGACCCGGCCTCGACGCTCGCGCTCTACAAGCGCCTGCTCGCCGGGCGCCGCGAGTACGGCTTCGGCAGCGGATCGCTGGTCTGGGAAGACGCGGGAGCGGATGCGGTGGCGTTCCGCCGCGGCGACGTGCACGTGCTCGCGAACCTGGGCACGAAGCCCGTGGCGCTGCCGACCGACGCGTTCGTGATCCTGCAGAGCCAGCCGTTCGACGGTGGAGCCGTGCCGGTCGACACGGCCGTCTGGTACACGACGGCGTAACGTCGCATCACGTTCCGGTCGCAGTTCGCGCCGCCCACGGCACCGCCCGACGGCACGAACCGCGACCGGAACGCCTCAGAGAGGAAACCCATGGCGAGCATCGATGAGGTCGCCCGGCTCGCCGGGGTCTCGACGGCCACGGTCTCGCGCGCGCTGAGCGGGCGAGGACATGTGTCCGAGTCCGCCCGCCTGCGCGTGCAGGAGGCCGCATCCGCTCTCGGATACGTCGTCTCGTCACGGGCGTCGAGCCTGGCATCCGGACGCACGCGCAACGTCGGTGTCGTGGTGCCCTTCCTCGACCGCTGGTTCTTCAGCACGGTGCTCTCGGGGGTCTCCGCCGCGCTGATGCGCGAGGGCTACGACATCACCCTCTACAACATCACCGCCGACAAGGACGTGCGTCGGCACGTCTTCGACACGTTCCTCCGCCGCCAGCGGGTGGATGCCGTGATCGCCGTGTCGATCGAACTCGACGACGACGAGACGCAGTACCTGCTCGACCTCGGGCTGCCCGTGATCGCGATCGGCGGCCCGAACCCCCGGCTCGACACCCTCACGGTCGACGACGTGGCCGTGGCCCAGCTCGCGACCGAGCATCTGATCGGACTCGGCCACAGCGACATCGCGCACATCGGCGCCAACCCCGAGTTCGACATCGACTTCCACATCCCGACCAACCGTCGCCTCGGTTTCGAGAAGGCGCTGGCGAAGGCCGGCATCCCGCTGAATCCGGCGTTCCTCGAGGCCGCCGACTTCACCGTCGAGGGCGGCTATCGGGCCGCGAAGCAGCTGCTCGGCCGCCCGGGTCCGCGGCCGACCGCCGTGTTCGCCGCATCCGACGAGATGGCGATCGGTGCGATCCTCGCCGCCCGCGACCTCGGTTTCGCCGTACCCGGCGACCTCTCGATCGTCGGCATCGACGGTCACGAGCTCGGCGAGTTCTTCCGACTCAGCACGGTCGATCAGTTCCCCCTCGGTCAGGGTGAGCGCGCCGCGGATGCCGTGCTCGCGAAGCTCAACGAGGGCGATGCCGCCGGCATCCCCGCCGCCCTCCCCTACGAGCTGAACGTCAGAGGCACGACCGCGCGTCTGGTGCCCTAACCCGAGCCCGACCCACGCCGGTCACACCACTCGGCCCCGCGAGCTGAGTTGCGATCGACGGGCAAGAGAACTACGTCTCGCGAGCATCGACCCGCCGATCACCGCGGCGATCAGGGAGCCGAGGAGCACGCCGATCTTGACGTGCTCATCGGCGACCGAACTCGACCCGTAGGCGAGCTCGCCGACGAGCAGGGAGACGGTGAACCCGATTCCCGCGAGGAACGCCATGCCCGTGAGATCGGGCCAGCGCAGCGTCTCATCGAGGCGCAGAGCGGGCACACGGCTGAGCAGGAACGTGGTCGCGAGGATCCCGATCGGCTTGCCCAGGACGAGGCCGACGATGATGCCGATCGCGATCGGATCGGTCAGCGCCGACCGCAGACCCTCGAACCCGCCGATCGGGACGCCTGCGGCGAAGAACGCGAAGACCGGCACGGCGAACAGCGTCGCGACCACACCCCACCGGTCGGCGAAGTGCGGGGCGAGGCCGTCGTAGAGAGGCTCGCCGTCGGCATCCGTCCCTCGCGGCACCCGAGCGCGCTCGGTCGGGACGACAGGCACGACGAAACCGAGCAGCACACCGGCGACGGTCGCGTGGATGCCGGCGGCATGGATGCAGACCCACACGGCGATCGCGAGGGGCAGCAGGATCCACCACGCCCGCACGCCCTTCTGCACGAGGAACGCGAACCCGGCGAGAGGCAGCAGGGCCAGGGTCAACCACGGGAGGCTGATCGATTCGGTGTAGAACGTCGCGATGATCGTGATGGCGATGAGGTCGTCGATGATCGCAAGGGTCAGCAGGAAGACGCGCAGCGCCGGCGGGAGGAACTTTCCCACGACCGCGATCACGGCGACGGCGAAGGCGATGTCTGTGGCTGTCGGGATCGCCCAACCGCGCAGCGCGTCACCGTCGCCGGCGTTGATCACGGCGAAGATGACCGCCGGCACGATCACACCGCCGACAGCGGCGGCGATCGGAAGCGCGGCCTGGCGCGGGTCTCGCAGACGGCCGGTGACGAACTCCTCTTTCAGCTCGAGACCGACGACGAAGAAGAAGATCGCCAGCAGACCGTCGGCCGCCCAGGCACCGATGCTGAGGTCGAGGTGCAGCTCGGGGATGCCGAAACTGAAGTCGCGCACCGACTCGTACCACGACACCGCGGGAGTGTTGGCGAGGATCAGCGCCGCGACGGTGGCGGCGAGCAGGAGCGAACCACCGAGCACGTCACTGCGCGCATTGGACCGGATGCCCCGCCACAGCTCATGCGGAGCCAGTCGGAGACGGGGACGGGGACGGACGGGAGAAGCGGACATAGCGAGACCTCACGCGAAAAGTAGGGGTGAACGGCGCGGAAGACCACCACCCCATCGAGGCGTGGTCTAGTCGCGTGGCGGCGGGCAGCCCGCGATCTCGCCGTGCGAGAGAGTGCCCCAGACGCTGGTCCACCCGTTGGTCCCGGGGTGCAGTACCACGCGCATCCATTCCTTCATCGGTGTCGCCGAGCGCAACTCGTGCGGAGCGCGCGCCGAACCGGCGATCGTGAGGGCCATGGGACCAGCCTATCTCGCAGCGCCTGAGGAATTCAGACTGCTCGCAGCGCCTCTCCGGCAGCGTTCAGCGCGCCGTCGGCGAGCGAGAAGTACGCCCACTTGCCGCGCTGCTCCCGCATGACGAGGCCCGCGTCGGCCAAGAGCTTCATGTGGTGAGAGACCGTGCCCTGCGACAGCCCGACCGGATCGGTGAGATCGCAGATGCAGGCTTCACCGCCCTCTGCCGATGAGATCAGCGAGAGCAGCCGGATGCGGGTCGGGTCACCGAGGGCCTTGAACAGGTGAGCGATGCGCTCGGCCTCGGCGATGGGCAGACCGGATGCCGCACTCGGCGTGCAGCAGGCGGTGTCTGCGATGGTGACCGGAAGCGTCATGCCGTCATCCTCTCACGTATTGACATTCTTCGATAGGTGCCGGATGCTTCATATTGAAGTTCATCGATTCGAGGAGATGTGATGCCTGAGCTACCCGTCGTCATCGTCGGAGCGGGCCCACAGGGTCTCGCCGCAGCGGCTCACCTCGTCGAACGCAGTGAAGACGTCATCGTCGTCGAGCGAGGGCGAGCTCCTGCATCCGCAGTGTCGGAGTGGGGGCACGTGCGTCTCTTCTCGGCGTGGCCGGAGCTCACCGACGCCGCCGCACGCGGCCTGCTCGAGCCGACCGGATGGAGCGCTCCCGCATCCGGGTATCCGACAGGTGCCGAATGGGTGAGCGACTACCTGTCGCCGCTCGCGCGCGCGCTCGGCGATCGGATCCGCTATGCGACGACCGTCACGGGCGTCGCCCGCCAGGGGCGCGACAAGGTGGTGGATGCCGGACGCAGGAGTCAGCCGTTCGTCGTGCACACCGTCGACGCCGACGGCCTCGAATCGCGCATCCTCGCCCGGGCCGTCATCGATGCGAGCGGCACCTGGGGTCTTCCCAATCCGGCCGGGGCGGATGGCTTCCCTGCCATCGGTGAGACCGCGGCGTCGGATCTGATCTCCTACCGCATCCCGGCTGACGTGTCGGCCCTCGCAGGTTCGCACACCGTCATCGTCGGTGCCGGGCACTCCGCGACGCACGCCGTGCTGCGCCTGAGCGAACTGGCCCGCCGCTCGCCGGGGACGCGCGTCACCTGGCTGCTGCGCCGCGGGAGCGCCGCGAACGTCTTCGGCGGCGGTCTCGGAGACGAGCTGCCCGAGCGCGCCGCACTCGGCTCCCGCGCACGCAGGGTGATCGACGACGGAATCGTGGATCTCGTGACCGGATTCCGGGTCGCCGAGTTCCGTCGAACCGACGCGGGGCTGACGATCGTCGCCGAGGACGGACGCGCGGTGACCGATGTCGGGCGCGTGTTCGCGCTCACGGGCTTCCGCCCGGACACCGGGATGCTGCGCGAGCTCCGGATCGACCTCGATCCCGCGCTCGAAGCGGTCGCCGGCATCGCTTCCGAGATCGACCCGAACGTCCACTCCTGCGGCTCCGTCGCCGCGACCGGCGCCCGCCAGCTCGCCCAGCCGGAACACGGGTTGTTCATCGTCGGCGCGAAGTCGTACGGGCGAGCCCCGACCTTCCTCGCGCTCACCGGCTACGAGCAGGTGCGCAGCGTTGCCGCCCACCTCGCCGGCGACCATGAGAGCGCTGCCCGGAACGAGCTCAGCATGCCCGATACCGGCGTGTGCGGTGGGTCGGGAGACTTCGACGACAACGCGGGCAGCTGCTGCGCGGCCCCATCCACGCTGCAGATCGGCAGATCGCCACTGAGCGTCCTCGACCCCGCCCGCTCGCTTACCCTGGAGACATCATGACCACCACCGCCAAGCCCTCCGTCCTGTTCGTCTGCGTACACAACGCAGGACGCTCGCAGATGGCGGCGGGCTTCCTGCGCGAGGTCGCAGGCGACCGCATCGAGGTGCGCTCGGCGGGCTCGATGCCCGCCGATCAGATCAATCCGGTCGCGGTCGAGGCGATGAGCGAGCTCGGCATCGACATCACCGCCGAGCAGCCCAAGGTGCTCACGACCGAAGCGGTGCAGGCATCCGATGTGGTGATCACGATGGGATGCGGCGACGCCTGCCCGTTCTTCCCCGGCAAGCGCTACGAGGACTGGACCCTCGATGACCCCGCAGGGCAGGGCATCGATGCCGTGCGACCGATCCGCGACGACATCCGCCGCCGGATCGAGGCGCTCGCGGGCGAGCTGCTCGCCTGACGCCCGCTTGCTCGCTTCTTCACCTGCTGCGCCTCGGGAGGAGAACTGCGCCTCGGGAGGACGGATGCCGTGGCATCCTCCTCCCGAAGACAAGATCTCCTCCCGAAGAGGCGCGCAGCTCAGCGGGCGACGATGAGCCCCGCGGTCTTCTCCTGCACGGCCTGGAAGCGACGCTGCACGTCGGACCAGTTGACGAGCTCCCAGAACGCCTTGACGTAGTCGGCGCGCACGTTGAGGTAGTCGAGGTAGTACGCGTGTTCCCAGACGTCGAGCTGCAGCAGCGGCGTCACGCCGAGTGGAGCGTTGCCCTGCTGGTCGAAGAGCTGGAAGATGACCGGTCGAGCACCGACACTGTCCCAGGCGAGCACGGCCCAGCCCGAGCCCTGCACGCCGAGCGCGGTCGCGGTGAAGTGCGCACGGAAGGCGTCGATCGAGCCGAACGCGTCGGTCAGCGCCGCCTCGAGCTCACCCTCGGGGTTTCCGCCGCCGTCGGGCGACAGGTTCTCCCAGAACACCGAGTGGTTGATGTGACCACCGAGGTTGAAGGCGAGGTCCTTCTCGAGCTTGTTCACGGCGGCGAACTCGCCCGATTCGCGAGCGGCGCCGAGCTGCTCGAGCGCGGTGTTGGCACCGGTCACATAGGCCTGGTGGTGCTTCGAGTGGTGCAGCTCCATGATCTTGCCCGAGATGTGCGGGGCGAGAGCCGAGTAGTCGTACGGCAGCTCGGGGAGGGTGTACGGAGTGGGCATGCTGTTCCTTTCAGTCGTTCTGATCGGTGGGGAGTGAGTGGAATCGGCGGTCGAGGTAGACGAGCGGTCGGCCCGGCCGCCCGAGCAGAACCTCGTCGATCTCAGCGACCACGACGGTCGATGAGCCGACCGCGACCGTCGACATCGTGTGACCGCGCATCGCGGCGCGCGCCTCGGCGAGGTACGGCTCACCGGTCGGAAGGGTGCTCCACCCCTGTTCGGGGGTGAAGCGGTCGGCGCCGCTCACCGCGAAGCTCTGCGCCAGAGCCGAATGCTCATCGTCGATGAGGTGCACGACGAACGACTCGGCGTTGAGGATCGAGCCCGCGCTGCCGGTGGCCCTGGTGACCGAGAACACGATCGCCGCGGGGCCGACCGCGACGGAGGCGACGCTCGACGCCGTGAGGCCGACCGGACCGGCAGGGGTCATCGCCGTGATGATGGCGACCCCCGCCGGATGCGCGCGGAACGCGGCCTTGAGCCCTTCGCCGACCTCGGACGGAACGGGCGCTGCGGGATGCTGCTGACTGCTCATTCGGGTGCCTCCTGGGGCGGAAGTGCGGCGATGATCGGGTGGTCCCGCTCGAGGACGCCGAGCTTCGCGGCACCGCCGGGCGATCCGAGATCATCGAAGAACTCGACGTTGGCCTTGTAGTAGTCCTGCCATTCTTCCGGCAGATCGTCTTCGTAGTAGATCGCCTCGACGGGGCAGACGGGCTCGCACGCGCCGCAGTCGACGCACTCGTCGGGGTGGATGTACAGCGAGCGTTCGCCCTCATAGATGCAGTCAACCGGGCACTCGTCGATGCACGCACGATCCTTGACATCGACGCAGGGAAGAGCGATCACGTAGGTCATCGGGTGGCGGTCTCCGTTCGGGTCACGGTTGCCACCGTATGACCTCAAGTACACTTGAGGTCAAATCGAGGAGGTCGAGCATGAGCACCGACACCGACACCGAACGCGCCGCCGACACCGACGCAGACCGCGCCGCGCACGGCCCGGACGAGCCGCTGACGATCGGCGAGATGAGCCGGCGCACCGGCGTCGCGCCCTCCGCGCTGCACTTCTACGAGAGCCTGGGCCTCATCGCCTCCACGCGCACCGCGGGCAACCAGCGCCGCTACGCCCGGCACATGCTGCGCCGGGTCTCGCTCATCACCGTGGCGAAGCGCCTCGGCATCCCTCTCTCCGATGTGCACGACGCATTCGCCGACGTTCCGCTGACGCAGACCCCCAGCCACGAGGACTGGCAGCGGGCGTCGCGGCGCTGGAAGCGCGAGCTCGAGAAGCGCCGCGAGGGCATCGAGCGCCTCGAGCGCGAGCTGACCGGATGCATCGGCTGCGGCTGCCTGTCGATGAAGGCGTGCGGTCTGCTCAACCCCGACGACGCTCTCGGCAGCCAGGGCGCCGGCCCCCAGCGCCTGCGCGACGAGGGCGCCTGAGCGCCCCCGTCACAGGTCAGATCACGGTGAACGGAGCGCGGAGCAGCACTTCGTCGCGCGAGCTCGGGCCGACGAGCAGCTCGAATGCCCCGGACTCGACGAGGCGGATGCCGGCGGCGTCGACGATCGAGCAGTCGGCGACCGGCACCTCGAGCCGCACGCGCGTCGATTCTCCCGGCGCCAGGTCGACCTGACGGAACGACTTGAGCTCTCTGTCGGCCCAGCTCACGCTCGTGATCGAGTCGCGCACATAGACCTGCACCGTCTCGCGTGCGGGGCGCGAACCCGTGTTCGTGACGGTCACCTCGGCGACGATCGTGTCGTCGAGACCGAGGCGGTCGGCCGCGATCGACAGGTCGCCGTATGAGACGGTCGAGTACGACAGCCCTTCACCGAACGCCCAGGCCGGTGACTGCGTGAGGTCGGCGTAGCGATCGCCGTGCTGCCCGCGGATCTGGTTGTAGTACGTCGGCTGCTGACCCACGTGACGAGCGAACGAGATCGGCAGACGTCCCGACGGCTCGACCGCACCCGAGATGATCTCGGCGAGCGCGCGGCCACCCTGCATGCCGGGGTTCGCGGCCCAGATCACGGCGGCGGCCTGCGAGGCAGAGGCAGGAAGCACCAGCGGCTTCGACGCCAGGAGCACCACGACGACCGGCTTGCCGGTCGCGATCAGCGCGTCGAGCAGGGCGTTCTGCCCGCCGATCAGCTCGAGGGTCGCGGTCGAGCGCCCCTCGCCGACGAGTTCGATACGGTCGCCGACGACGGCGACGACCACATCGGATGCCGCGGCAGCCGCCACGGCCTCGGCGATCAGCGTCTCGTCGGGTGCGCTCGGAACGACGACCGAGGGGCGCGGCTGCCCGTCGGGGAACTTCGCGCCGCGGGGGTCGTCTTCGAGCGTCAGGATCTCGGCACCGCGAGCGTGCGTGACCGACCATCCGTCGACGCCTGCGAGGCCATCGAGCACGGTCGTGATCATCTCGCGCGGCTGCCCGTCGAGCCATCCGGCCTGCCCCGAGCCGCCGGCCCAGTCGCCGAGCTGCGTCTGGGCGTCGTCGGCGAGCGGGCCCACGACGGCGACCTTCAGCGCCGCGGACGCGTCGAGCGGCAGCACGCCGTCGTTCTCGAGCAGCACGATCGAGCGGCGAGCGGTGTCGAGGTTGAGCTGCGCGTGCGCGGCGCTGCCGACCACGGCATCCAGGTCGTCCTGCGGCAGCCGCGGGTCTTCGAACAGCCCGAGCTCGAACTTCAGGGTGAGGATGCGCGCGACGGCGTCGTCGAAAGCGTCGTCGGCGAGCAGACCGTTCGACACCGCCTCGAGCGCACCGGCGAAGAATCCGGGCGTGTTCATGACCATGTCGTTGCCGGCGCTCACCGCGGCGGCCGACGCGTGCGCGTAGTCGGGCTGCACGTGCTGTTCCCAGACCATGCGGCCGACGTTGTCCCAGTCGGTGATGAGCGTGCCGGTGTAGCCCCACTCCCCCCTCAGCACGTCGCTGAGCAGCCAGTCGTTGACCGTGATCGGCACACCGTCGGTGGTCTGGTAGCCGAGCATGAACGTGCGACATCCCTCGCGAGCGACGCGCTCGAACGGCGGCAGGAACCACGACCGCAGCTTGCGCCGCGAGATGTCGGCCTCGCTCGCATCGCGGCCGCCCTGCGTCTCGGAGTATCCGGCGAAGTGCTTGGCGGTCGCGAGAATGGCGGTCGGGTCGTCGAGACCGTCGCCCTGATAGCCGCGCACCATGGCCGAGGCGAGTTCGCCGATGAGGAACGGGTCTTCACCGAACGTCTCATCGATACGGCCCCAGCGCAGGTCGCGCGCGATGCAGAGCACCGGCGAGAAGGTCCAGTGGATGCCGGTGGCTGCGACCTCGACCGCGGTGGCCCGCGCGACCTTCTCGACGAGTTCCGCGTCCCACGTCGCCGCCATGCCGAGCTGGGTCGGATAGATCGTCGCGCCCGGCCAGAACGAGTGGCCGTGGATGCAGTCCTCCGCGACGAGAAGCGGGATGCGCAGCCGGGTCTGCGCGGTCAGCTCGTTCGCGCGGATGATCCGCTCGGGCGAGGTGTGCAGGATCGAGCCGACGTGCTTGCCGAGCACGTGATCATCGAGGTCGTCGCGGGCGTCGAGCTGCAGCATCTGCCCGATCTTCTCCTCGACCGTCATGCGGTCGAGGAGGTCGGCGACGCGTGCCGCGATCGGCAGCTCGGGGTCGAGGTAGGGCAGGGATTCGGTCAGGGTCTGAGAGGTCATCACTCGGCGTTCTGTGTCTTCGTATCGGTCTTCGTATGGGTCGTCGTCGCTGTCGCCGCGCTCTGCACGGTACCCGAGTCGGTCGTCGGCGCGCTCCGCACCGCCGTCACCGGGTCGTTAACGTTGAGACCCTTCTTCTTCATCGCGCGAGCACGCTCACCGGCCGATCGCAGTCTCGGGTTGACGTACTCGTCGATGCCGAAGTTGATCAGCGACAGCGCGACGCCGATGATCGCGATGCAGAGCCCGGCGGGCACGTACCACCACCACAGCCGCGGGAACGCGCCGTTCTGCTGCGCCCAGAAGAGGATCGTGCCCCAGTTGAGGTTGCTCACCGGAATCACTCCGATGAAGGCGAGGGTCGTGAGGCCGAGGATGGCCGCGGTCACGGTGCCGACGAAGCTCGACGCGATCAGCGCCATGAGGTTCGGCAGCATCTCGACCGTGATGATGCGGTGCAGCGGCTCGCCGTTGGCGCGGGCCGCCTGGATGAAGTCGCGGTTGCGCAGCGACATGGTCTGCGCACGCAGCACGCGCGCACCCCACGCCCAGCCCGTCAGGCCCAGCACGGCGGCGATCACGATGAGCGGCGGGTTCTCGAACTGCGAGGCCACGATGATGATCAGCGGGATGCCGGGGATCACCAGGAACACGTTCGTGAGCGCCGAGAGCGATTCGCTCTTCCACCCGCGCACGTACCCGGCGATGACGCCGATCGTGATCGCGATGAGCGTCGCGATGATCGCAGAGAGGAAGCCGACCACCACCACGCCCCGCGTGCCGAAGATGAGCTGGCTGAGCACGTCCTCGCCCATGTGGGTGGTGCCGAGCCAGTGGTCGAGCGATGGCGGCTGCCGCAGCGCCGTGCGATCCTTCTGCGTCGCGCCGTAGGGCGCGAGCAGCGGGGCGAAGATCGCGATCAGCACGAACACCCCGAGGATGATCAGGCCCGCGATCGACTTCGGGTTGCGGAACATCGCGAACGACTGCCCGAGCTGCGACCAGAACGTCTTGCGCGACGCGGTGGAATCGGTCGCGGTGCGGAACGTCGCCGTCTCGGGCATCCCGGTGGGGATCGTGCTGCCGTCGGGTGCGGTGGTGTCGGTCGAGGTGGGAACGCTCATGTCAGGCCTCCGTCTGGCGCGTGCGCGGGTCGAGGTATGCGTAGACGATGTCGGCGAGGATGTTGGCGACCAGCACCGACAGCGTGATCACCAGGAACACGCCCTGCATCAGGGCGAAGTCCTTCGCATTGGTGGCGTCGAGCAGCAGCTTGCCGACACCCGGGTAGCTGAAGACCATCTCCATGACGATCGTTCCGCCCACGATGAACCCGATCGACAGGGCGAAGCTCTGGATCTGGGGCAGCACCGCGTTGCGGGCGGCGTATGCCCAGAGCACCCGCCTGTTCGGCATGCCCTTGGCCTGCGCGACCGTGATGTAGTCCTCATCCAGAACGGTGAGCATCATGTTGCGCATGCCCAGCATCCATCCGCCGAGCGACGCGATGATGATGGTGACCGCGGGCAGGGTGCCGTGCATGATCACCTGGCCGATGAAGTCGAGGCTCCACTCGGGCGACTGCCCCTTGTCGTAGGCGTGCGACGAGGGGAACCACTTCAACGTCGACGAGAAGATCGCGATCGCGATGAGACCGAGCCAGAAGTACGGGATCGTGTTGAAGAACGTCGTGATCGGGATGAGCGCATCGAGCCTGCTGCCGCGCTTCCAGCCGACGATCGCGCCGCCGACGGTGCCGAGCATGAACGAGATGATCGTCGCGAGACCGACGAGGCCGAGCGTCCACGGCAGAGCGGATGCCAGCACCTCCGAGACCGGACGCAGACCGTGCAGCGTCGAGATGCCGAGGTCGCCGCGGAACAGCATCGCCCAGTAGTCGATGTACTGCTGCCACATCGACTTGTCGGTGTCGATGCCGAGCAGCACGCGCAGCGAGTCCGCCGCCTCCGGGCTGATGTTGCGGTTGCGCGCGAGGTACGAGCTGACCGCATCGCCCTTCATGAACCGGGGCAGGAAGAAGTTGATGGTGATCGCGGCCCAGAGCGTGAACAGGTAGAAGCCCGCCCGCCCGGCGAAGAAGCGCCAGGGCACCAGGGTGCGGCCCTTCTGCGCGGTGGTCGCGGTGGTGCCGACCTCGAGTGCGTCGCGGTTCTCGTCGTCGACGAGGGGCAGCTGAGGGGATGCGGTGGTCATTGGGCACCTCCGTGCGAGCCGGCCGTCGCGAAGTGCTTGTCGGGGTCGGGAGACGCCGCCCGCAGCTCGCGCGTATAGGGGTCCTGAGGGTTGAGGATCACGTCGTCGGCGTCGCCGTACTCGACGACTCGACCCTGGTTGAGCACCATGATCTTGTCGCTGAAGTGACGGGCGGTGGCGAGATCGTGGGTGATGTAGAGCACGCCGAGGCCCTCTTCACGCTGCAGATCAGCGAGCAGATTCAGCACGCCGAGGCGG
>NZ_JAGGPD010000446.1:12424-12769 GCF_018613995.1 Microbacterium sp. ISL-103
CATCGACACCGGCTCGTCGGCGACGAGCAGCGACGGGCGCGAGGCGAGCGCGCGAGCGATGGCCACGCGCTGCCGCTGACCACCCGAGAGCTCGTGCGGGCGCCGGTCGATCACGGCATCCGCGTCGAGGCGCACCCGCTCGAGGAGCCTGCGCACCTCGGCCTCGGTGTCTTTCTTGGGCACGACGTCGTCGAGACGGATCGGGCGCTCGAGGTGGTATCGGATCGAGTGGTACGGGTTGAGCGAGGCGAACGGATCCTGGAAGACCATGCGCAGCTGCTGGCGGTATCGGCGCAGCCCCTTGCCGCGGCGCGGGATGGGCTCGCCGTCGAGCCTGACCTCGCC
>NZ_JAGGPD010000447.1 GCF_018613995.1 Microbacterium sp. ISL-103
GCCGTCGGATTCGCGATGTACTTCGCCGCACGAGGGGTGTGGTGGATCGAGCAGCCGACGGGTCCGCTGCTCATGGTCGCGGCGATCGCCCTGTATCTCGTGGTCGTGAACGTGGCCATCCTGTGGGATTCCGCGATCGCAGTGAAGATGCCCCTCTGGGTCGCTCTGGTGACCCTGGTCTCGAGCGTGCTCATCCCTGTGCTGGTGACGCTCTCGCTCGATCCCCTCACTCTGACGGCGCCGTTCGCGACCTGGTACATCGGTGCGCTCGGTCTGATGGGCGTCGTGTGCGTCGTGCGACGGCGCTTCGTGATCGGCTGGCTGGTGGTGCTCGTCCTCGTCGCGGCGTCATCCCTCTACCTCGGATTCTTCGTCGCGCTCTCTCTCGGTCTGGTCGGTTCGCTCATGTGGGTCGCCGTCGCGCATCTGCTCGTGATGTTCTGGGACCGCGCCGTGCGCGACACCGAGCGGCTCGCAGGCATCCAGCAGGCCGTGTCGGCCTGGCATGCGACGCAGCAGGTGCGGCAGAAGGAACGCCGCCTGCGCACTCAGTTCGCGCTCGCTGTCGCGGGACCGGTGCTCAGTCGTGCCGTCGCGACGCATGGAGTGCTGAACGACGAGGAGCGCCTGCAGGCGCGACTGGCGGAGGGCCGCCTGCGCGACGAGCTGCGCGGGGCGGATCTGCTGAACGATGCGGTGCGGGATGCGATCGAAGACGCCCGCCGACGTGGGGCCGTCGTCACGGTGTTCGACGAGGGCGGGATGGACGACATCGACGAGCCTCGTCGGGCGCTGATCCGGGACGAGCTCGCAGACGTGCTCCGACGAGCCGACGCCGAGCGGTGGATCATCCGTGCGGCCAGGGATGCGACGACCGCGGTGACCGTCGTCGGTCGGGCCGGCGCCGGGGGCCAGAGCGACGACGACGCCGTCGATGTCTGGCATGAGATTCCTCGCGACGCACCGAGACGATGATCCGGAACCCCTGTCCTCGGCTCTGGCCGGGGGAGGGGGCCAGAGTCGAGGTCAGACAGAGTGGGCGAGGGGCGGCGAATACGCCAGCCCCTCGCCGTGCGGAACAGTTACCCGAAAACCGTCCGCTGGTGGCCGATCTGCGCCTATCTACCCTGGGACAGAGAGACCAGCCGAACGCGAAGCGTCTTACTCAGTCTCACGGTTCGTCCAGTCGTTGTCTGTAGGTATTTTGGGGGACACGGATCCGGCCCCCGTGCGAGATGATGAGGCATGGGCATGCGCCGCGGAACCAACCTTCCTCGGATGGGCGACTTCAACCAGTCGGTCATCCTCGAGGCGATCCGGCGCTCGGGCGAGGGTCTCAGCCGGATCGAGCTGGTCGACGCGACGGGTCTCTCGGCTCAGACGATCACCAACATCACGCGGCGCCTTCTCGATGAGGGATTCATCGCCGAAGCCGGCCGCACGATCTCGGGGCCGGGCAAGCCGCGGGTCACGCTCCGTCTGGTCGCCGAGAGCCGCTTCTCGGTGGGGGTCCACCTCGATCCGGCGGTGATCACCTTCGTGCTGCTCGACATGTCGGGCGCCGTCGTGCGGCGGACGGTCGAGCGGGTCCATGACAGAGATCCGAGACGCATCGTCGACCTCATGGCGGAGACGATCGACGCCCTCATCGATGGGGCCGGGGTGGATCGCGGTCTCGTGGCGGGAGTCGGGGTCGCGGCGCCCGGTCCGCTCGACGCGCAGCGGGGTACCGTGCTCGACCCCCCGAAACTGCAGGGGTGGCACCGAGTGCCGTTGCGCTCCGTCCTCGCCGAGGCGACGGGATTCGAGGTCACGCTCGAGAAGGACACCACGGCCGCGGCCGTGGGGGAGCTCTGGACCGGCGCCGGCGCGACTCGCGGATCATTCCTCTTCGTCTATCTCGGCACGGGCCTCGGCGTTGCTGTCGTGAGAGATGGCGATGCGATCACCGGCAGCTCCCACAACTTCGGCGAGATCGGCCACATCATCGTGGATCCCGACGGACCCCCGTGCGCATGCGGCTCTCGAGGCTGCGTCGAGGTCGTGTGCACGCCCCAGGCCATCGTCGAACGGGCGGAGGCCGCCGGAATCTGGACGGAAGACCCGGTGCCGGGCGACGGGGTCGTCGAGGAGCGGTTCACGCAGCTCTGCGAACGGGCGGCCGCGGGGGAGCCCCCGGCTGTCGACGTGCTGCGCGGTTCCGCGGGCCACCTGGCGATCCTCATCGCCGCGCTGACGAACGTCCTCGACGTGGATCGCGTCGTGCTCGGCGGGCCGTTCTGGTCACGGCTCGCCGACGTCTACCTTCGCGAGATCCCCGAGCCGTTGAATCGGCGCAGTGCGACGCGTGAGCTGCGGATGCTGACGGTCGAGGGCACGGTCGTCGGTGACGACGTGGGGGCTGTCGGTGCTGCGTGCGTGGTCCTTGATGCCGTGCTCACGCCGCGCGCGTCTGATCTCTACCTCGAAGACTGAACGCGTCGTCAATCCACATACCGGTATATCGGTTGTGGCGTTCCGGCTATAAGTCCAATCGATGTACTATCGAAGGGATGCGCTGACTGGGGTGAGTTGATGCCTGGGACGACGGTCCCGCATCAGACGGTGGAGGGTCGTCTGCGTGACCCGCGAGCTGCGGGGCTCCGCGGGTCTCGCAGACTTTCCCCGTACCTCCCGGGTCAGCCAGCGAACCGTCCCCAGGGGATGTCCCGGCGCAGCGGTCGACGCAGCGGGCGCTGCGTGCGAGTCCACGCCGAGACGCGGGGCTCCTCGGCCACGGCCTCTGCCGACTCCTGGGCGTATGCGTCGCTGACGACGGCGATGAGTGCGGCGAGTTCTTCCTCGGTCGCGGAACCGCGGGTGATCTCGATCGTGGGAGGGCGCTCCGCCTCCGACGATCCGTCCTGTGCGCCGAGCTCGGTCACAGCGGGATGTTCCCGTGCTTCTTCGCCGGGAGGTCCGCGCGCTTGCCGCGCAGAGCGCGAAGAGCCTTGGCGATCGAGACGCGCGTGTTGGCCGGCTCGATGATGCCGTCGATCTCGCCGCGCTCGGCTGCGAGGAAGGGCGAGGTCACGCTGTACGTGTACTCGTTCGCCAGTCTCGTGCGCACGGCGGCGACGTCTTCGCCCGCCGCCTCGGCCTTGCGGATCTCGTTGCGGTAGAGGATGTTGACGGCACCCTGGCCGCCCATGACCGCGATCTCGGCCGTCGGCCACGCGAGGTTGACATCCGCACCGAGCTGCTTGGAGCCCATGACGATGTAGGCGCCGCCATAGGCCTTCCGCAGGATGACCGTGACCAGTGGCACGGTCGCCTCGGCGTAGGCGTAGATGAGCTTGGCCCCGCGGCGGATCACACCGGTCCACTCCTGGTCGGTGCCGGGGAGATAACCGGGCACATCGACGAGGGTGACGATCGGGATCGAGAACGCGTCGCAGAATCGCACGAATCGGCTGGCCTTCTCGCCCGCCTCGATGTTCAGCGTTCCCGCCATCTGCGAAGGCTGGTTGGCGATGATGCCCACCGACCGGCCCTCGACGCGGCCGAAGCCGATCACGATGTTGGGCGCGAAGAGCGGCTGCACCTCGATGAAGTCTCCCGCGTCGACCACATGCTCGATCACCGTGTGGATGTCGTACGGCTGGTTGGGGGAGTCGGGGATGATCGTGTTCAGCGAGCGGTCGGCATCGGTGGTCTCCCACTCGAAGCCGCTCTCGTATCCGGGGATCTCCGCCATGTTGTTGTCAGGCAGGAACCCGAGCAGAGTGCGGGCGTAGTCGATCGCGTCGTCTTCGTCTTCGGCGAGGTAGTGCGCGACGCCGGAGCGGGTGTTGTGGGTGAGGGCTCCTCCGAGCTCCTCCATGCCCACATCCTCGCCGGTGACCGTCTTGATGACGTCGGGGCCGGTCACGAACATCTGACTGGTCTTGTCGACCATGATCACGAAGTCGGTCAGTGCGGGGCCGTACACGGCGCCACCGGCTGCCGGGCCCATGATGATCGAGATCTGCGGGATCACACCGGACGAGCGGGTGTTCAGGCGGAAGATCTCGCCGTACTTGCTGAGGGCGAGCACACCCTCCTGGATGCGCGCTCCGCCGGAGTCGAGGATGCCGATGATCGGCATCCCGCCGGAGAGCGCGAACTCCATGATCTTGATGATCTTGTCGCCGGAGACCTCGCCGAGCGACCCGCCGAAGGTGGTGAAGTCCTGCGAGTACACAGCGACCGTGCGGCCATGGATCGTGCCGACACCCGTGACGACGGAGTCGCCGTAGGGGCGGTTGCGATCCATCCCGAACGCGGTCGTGCGGTGGCGCACGTACTCGTCGAACTCGACGAAGCTTCCGGGATCGACGAGGAGTTCGATGCGCTCGCGGGCGGTCATCTTGCCCTTGGCGTGCTGCTTCTCCTGCGCGACCTTCTCAGCGTCGACAACAGCTTCGTTGTAGCGAGCGCGGAGGTCTGCGATTCTGCCGGCGGTGGTCGAGAGTTCGGGCTTGTCCGTCACGGATTCCACCCTATCGTCGCCTCGGCCCCGTCCGTTGGATGCTCGCCACAACGGGTCGCTCGATCCTTTGGCGGCTCTCGTGCACGCCGGTGCCGTAGAGAGGAGTCGCGGTCAGTCGCGGCGACCCGCGCCGAGCTCCCCCGGAAGCTCGTGGGTGCCCGCCTGCTCGATCTCGCCGACGTCCGTGCCGCGACCGCGTCCGACCGAGGCGATCTTGCGTCCCGCCCAGCCGACGCCGCGCACCGCCGATCCGGCGGCGCCTGCCACGGCGCCCCCGACGAACTGGGCGCCGTGCAGCATCCTCAGCTCCATCTTCTCCGCTCCTGCCACCGGCTCGAGCTCGAGCGGCATCTCGAGGGGAGCTGCCCCGAATGCGTGATGAGAGGTCGTCAGCACGCGGCGTCCGAGGATGTGGTTGCCGGCTCCGCCGACAGCCGCACCGACGCCGAACGGAAGCGCCTTTCCGATGAAGGAGGCTCCGCCCTTCGCGGCGAACTGCTTCACGAACATGCTCTTCAAGCGGTCGACGAGAGGGCCGACCGCCGCGCGCGGCAGCGACTTCGTCACCATCTCGCCCCAGTACGACGACCTCGAGCCGCCGCGGCCCGACGCCTCGCCCGCGAGTTGTCCGACGAGCGCCACGCCCTCCTTGCCGAGCATCAGTGTCATCACGAGTGCCCTGGCCCGGTCGGGGTTCGACACCGCGATGCCGTGAACCTCGGCGACCGACTGGGCGAAGAGCGCGGTGGATTCCACGAATCCCACCGTCTCCACCCCCGAGAGTGCAAGGGTGATGCCGGTTCCGATTCCCGGCACGACGGCGGTCGCGCCGACGGCTGCTCCGCCCGTGGTCACGGCTGCGAGGTAGCGGCGCTCGAGGATGCGGATGATCTGCTCAGGGGACGCGTGGGGGTTCCGCAGCCGGATGCTGCGGATGTGCGCGAGAACGAGCGGTCGTTGGATCGCGAGAACACGATCCAACCCTCGGACCATGAGCGGATGCTCGGTCGATCCGACGGGAGGCACGCCTCTGTCCCAGGCGGAGTCGTCGGGGAGGGAGTGGATCTTGTGCACCTTGGGGGCCATGGATCGATCCTAGGAACCCAGACCGCGAAAACGCCGAAAGCCCGGCTCCCTTGACGGGGCCGGGCTTTCGTGAAACAGGATCAGACGAACAGGTTCGCTCGCTCGAGGTCTTCCGCGAAGTCGACCTCGACCGCGTAGAGGTCCGACACGTCCATCGGCTCGAGAAGCAGGCCGTCTTCGGCGATCGCGAGCTCGAGGCCGCGCTCGAAGTAGTCCTGGTCCTCGACGCGCTGCAGCTGGCGCATGAACGCCTTCTTGTTCGCGGACGAGATGTAGTTGATGCCGACGGCTTCACCGAGGCCGCCCTTGACGGTCTTGGAGAGTTCGTTGATGAAGCCCTCGGCGGTGACCGTGTACTTCACCTCTTCGTCGCTGACCTTCGAGGTGTTCACGGTGACGAACGACTGGTCGCGCTCGATGTACGCGGCTGCGCGGCCCAGGATCATCGGGTCGAACACGACGTCGCCGTTCATCCACAGCACGCCCGACTTGCCGGTGGCGCCGAGGGCGCGAAGGAGACTCTTCGACGTGTTGGTCTCGTCGTAGCGATCGTTGTGCACGTAGTTGACGTTCGGGAACGCCTCGATGATGGTCTCGGCGCGGTAGCCGACGACAGCGGTGATGCGGGCGTCGGTGCCGAAGGCGGCGCGGATGTTGTCGTGCTGCTGACGCATGATCGTGCGTCCGTCGCTGAGCTCGGTGAGCGGCTTCGGCAGCGCGCGGCCCAGGCGTGAGCCCATGCCTGCGGCGAGGATGACGGTCTGAAGAGTCACGAGTGCTCCTAAAGGAAGTATGTGTTCACGGTCGGTTCACCGACCAGACACTTCGTCGTGCCGAGAGTCATGCTAGCGACACAGCCTGGGAAGCCCCGGGGGTTGCGTCCCCTGTTGCCAATTCGTGATCCAGTACACACCCAACACTCAGATTCGTCCAGATCTGCGCGATGATCGGGCAGATCTGGTTTCGGAGGGACGATTTGTTGCGGCGACCCGAAGAAAGCGGGCACCCGTTGATACCGT
>NZ_JAGGPD010000448.1 GCF_018613995.1 Microbacterium sp. ISL-103
ATCGAGGTCAGCACCTGATAGCCGAGCGGCGGCAGGTCGGGGTGCACGGTCGTCGCAGCTTCCCGCCAGCTCACGCGGATGCGAGCGAAGAGCCGCCCGAGCTCGTGCTCGACACGAGACACCGCCTCGTCGAGATCGGGGGGTGCGGCACCGTCGGTCGCGGCGACGGTGTCGTCCGTCGAGGCGGGATCGTCGGACGAGGCACTCATGCTCGCCAGCTTACGACGAAGCCCCGCTGCCGGTGCGACAGCGGGGCTCCGATCAGATCGCCGACTCGCGATCCGCGGGCACGGTCACTCGCCGAGCAGGCCCGCGGCGGTGAGCCACTCTTCTGCTGCGGTCGACGCCGACGCCTTCTCGTCTCCCTCGACCCGTTCGCGCAGATCGATCAGATCGTCGGTGGTGAGCTTCGCCGAGATCGCGTTGAGCACCTCTGCGAGCTTGTCGGTGTAGATGTCCTTCGAGAGCAGCGGGATGACGTTCTGCGCCGAGATCATGTTCTCGGGGTCCTCGAGTACGACGAGATCTTCGGCCTTGAGCGCCGGCGAGGTCGTGTAGATGTCGGCGACCTGCACCGTGCCGTCGACGAGTGCCTGCACGGTGTCCGGGCCGCCGAAGTCCTCGTACGGGACGAACGTGACCTGTCCTGCGTCCACACCCACCCCGTAGACGTCGCGGAGGCCCGGGATGCCGTAGCCGAGTTCGCCGAACTGCGGGTTCGAGGCCAGCGAGAAGGGCTCCAGCGCCTTGAGGTCGCCGATGGCCGTGAGGTCGTTGTCCTCGGCGGTCTTCTTCGTCACCACATAGGCGTCCTTGTCCTCGGCCTCAGCCGAGTCGAGCACCTGCAGGTCGTCCGCGCCCACGGCATCCGGCAGCGCCGCGTCGACATCCTCGGTCGTGCGCTCCTCGTAGGCCGTGTCGTAGTAGGCCAGCAGGTTGCCGTTGTACTCCGGGATGAGGTTGATCGACCCGTCCTGCAGAGCGGGGATCGTCTGCTGTCGCGGCCCGATGTTGAACTTGGTCGACACGTCGAAGCCTTCGGCCTCGAGTGCCTGCGCGTAGATCTCGCCGAGGATCTCGCTCTCGGGGAAGGCGAAGGACCCCACGATGATGGCGTCGCCTTCGGCAGCGTCGCCGCCGCCGGATGAGGTCGGGTCGCTGGTCGCGCAGCCGGCGAGAGCGACGGTGGTGGTGACGGCGAGCAGGCAGGCTGCCAGCCGAGTCGTACGGGCTCGAGAGGTCATGCGGGGGTCCTTTCGTCGAGGATCGGCGCCACGTCGGCATCCGATCTGTTTCGCTGCACGCTGCGCGGGGCGCCGCTGGTCTGTCCCCGAGTGCGGGTGAGTCGCTGGAGAAGCGCGAAGAGACCGTCGACGCTCAGCGCGAGAACGGTCACCAGGAGCGCCCCACCGAGGATCACGGTGTAGTCGTTGAGGCCGATGCCGGAGGAGATGATGCGCCCGAGGCCGCCGAGTCCCACGTACGACGCGATCGTCACCGTCGCGATGACCTGCAGCGTGGCCGAGCGGATTCCCCCGATGATCACCGGCAGTCCGAGGGGGATCTCGACCTTGCGCAGGATCTGCATCTCGGTCATCCCCACGGATCGCGCCGCATCGATCGATTCGCGACCGACGCTCTCGAGACCGGCGTAGGCGCCGGCGAGCAGCGACGGTATCGCCAGCAGGACGAACGCGATGACCGAGCCGACGAGAACGGCCGGAGTGGTGCTGAGGCCCGAGCGCAGCACCATGGTGAGGAAGAACAGCAGGCCGAGCGTCGGCAGGGCGCGCATGGCGCCGGTGAAGCCGATCACGAACTGCCGACCGTGCCCGGTGTGCCCGATGTAGAAGCCGAGCGGCAGAGCGATCAGGATCGCGATGACGAGCGAGACAACCGAGTAGACGAGGTGCTCGACGAGTCGGTCGCCGATGGGCAGCGGGCTCTGCGAGCACGGCACCCAGTTGGCGGGATCGAAGATCCAGGCGATGGCGTCGAGGAAGAAGTTCATCAGACACCCGCCCCCGGAGGCGCGAGCACTCGACGGATGCTGGCGCTGTCGGCATCGGTGTCGGCATCCGTGGGATCGCCGCTCTGCGCGCGCACGCCCGCGGCGCGGCTCCAGGGCATCAGGATCCGGCCGGTCGCCACCAGGATCAGGTCGAAGACGAGAGCGATGAGCAGACTCATG
>NZ_JAGGPD010000449.1 GCF_018613995.1 Microbacterium sp. ISL-103
AGTCGTTCGAGGAGTGCGAGCTGAATTGGGCGGTGTCCGCGTTGGGAGGCGACACGGTGATGCCGCCCTCGGCGGGTATCGGCACGATCATCCACGAGGCGATGGAGCAGGTGCCCGACGGCGAACTGGACCGACTGCGCGATGTGCTCGCCGAGCACTGGCCCGAGCTCGACTTCGAGACAGCCTGGATCGGCCGGAAGGAGCGCCGTCGGGCGGATCTCTACATCGACCGACTGCACAGTTACCTCTCGGATGTCGCCGCAGACGGGGGCCGTGTGATCGCCGGCGAGGTCGAGTTCCGATTCGCCGTCGAGATTCCCGAAGAGGCCGACGTCTCACCGGCCGTGCACGCGGCGAGCGTCGAGGGAGACCCCCACCCCCACCACGCGCTCGTGCACGGTTTCATCGACAGGGTCGAGGCGTACGCCCCCGGCGGCGGAGAGCACGCGAAGGCCCGAGGGAAGAAATGGACGCGCATGGTCGATTCGCAGGGCGGAGAGCGCGTCGTGGTCGTCGATCTGAAGACGGGCAAGTACGAGCCGGAGAGCGAGCAGAAGGTGGCGGACCACGCTCAGCTCGCGGCATATCAGGTGGCAGTGCAGGAGGGGCTCATCGCCGGAGCAGATCCGGCGGCGCTCGCCGGAGCGCGGCTGGTCCTGGTGGCCAAGACGCTGGCAGGCAGCGACTTCCGCGTCGCGCACCAGCACACGCTCGCAGGCGATGAGCGCGTGCACTTCCTCGGGAGGATCGCGGAGGCCGCTCGAGGCATGTCGGCGTCGAGCTTCACCGCCCACGTCGAGGCGCACTGCGCCGACACGCAGTGGCGTGTGCAGCCGTGCCGTATCCACACCGTCGCAGCGGTGAGCGCGTGACCGCGTGGATCGGAGCGGGGCACGGCATCTCGGCGCTCGACGTCGCGGCCGCGCTCGGACTCCCGGCGCCCACCGAGGCGCAGCAGCGCGTGATCGAGTCTCCTCCCGCGCCGGCGCTCGTCGTCGCAGGAGCCGGGAGCGGCAAGACCGAGACGATGTCCGGCCGCGTCGTCTGGCTCGTGGCGAACGGGCACGTGCGGCGCGATGAGATCCTCGGTCTGACGTTCACACGCAAGGCTGCGGGTGAGCTGGCGGAGCGGATCGGAGTGAGGCTCGCGCTCATCGACGAGTACGGCAGGAGAGGACTGCTGCCGCACCTGCCCGAGATCGTGGCGAGCGGCGCCCTCGAACGCGTGTCGAAGGCCGCGAACGCCAGGCAGCGGGAGGTAATCCGATCGCAGGTGCTCGACGACCTCGCCGCGCGCTACGGCACCGCCCCAGACGCGACCCCTCTCCCGGTCGAAGACCTGCTGATCCGTCCGAAGGTGTCGACGTACAACGCGTTCGCCGACGGGATCGTGCGCGAGCACGCGGCGCGCATCGGCCGCGATTCCGACGTCGCGATGCTCAGCCAGGCGGCGTCGTGGATGCTGGCACGTGACGTCGTGCTGCGTGCCGATCTGCCCGAGCTCGAGGAGATCGACCGATCGGTGGCCGGTGTGGTCGACGCGGTCCAGCGACTGGCCGGCGATTCTCTCGACCACAGGGCAGACCTCGACCGCGCGGATCGGATCGCGCTGCGTCAGGCCGATGCGTTCGACCCGTACCGGAGCAATGCGGAGATCGCGACGGTGACGGCGAATCTGCGTGCTCTTCCGGCGCTGTCGGTGCTGGTTCGCGAGTACATCGCCGCGAAGGAACGACGCGGCGTGCTCGACTTCGCCGACCAGGTCAGCGGCGCCTTCGACATCGTCGAGTCGTCACCGGATGTGCGCGACGAGCTGCGGCAGCAGCACCGTGTGGTGCTGCTGGACGAGTACCAGGACACCTCGGTGATCCAGACGCAGTTCCTCGCACGTCTCTTCCGAGACTCGGCCGTGATGGCGGTCGGGGACCCGCACCAGTCGATCTACGGATGGCGTGGCGCCAGCGCAGACAACCTGCATGCCTTTGCGCGCACGTTCTCGGAGAGCGCGACGGTCGGCAACTACAGCCTGATGACGAGTTGGCGAAACGACCGGAGCATCCTCGGCATCGCCAACCGGGTCCTCGGCCCGCTGCGGCGACCGGGGCTGGACGTCCCCCCGCTCGAAGCACGTCCTGGAGCGGGCGAGGGCGCGGTCGAGATCCGCTTCCCTCTCACGGTCGACGACGAGGCACGCGAGGTCGCCGAATGGTTCGCTGCGCGCCGAGCGGCACACGACGACGCCGCGAAACCGCACACCGGGGCGGTGCTGTTCCGGTCGAAGCGCCACATGCAGACGTTCGCCGCGGCCCTCGCAGCACGGGGCATCCCGCACCGGATCCTGGGGCTGGGCGGTCTCCTGGCGACGCCCGAGGTCGTCGACGTCGTCTCGACGCTTCGGGTGCTGCACGATCCGACAGCAGGTTCTGCGCTGATCAGGCTGCTCGTGGGTCCGCGCTTCTCGGTGGGCGTCGCCGATATGGCCGCTCTGCAGGAGCTCGCCGCCGAACTCTCGCGGCGCGACAGCGGACTGCTGCCGTTGGATGATGCGCTCCGGCAGCGCATCCGTGCGTCACGTGGCGCCGACGAGGCGCTGTCGATCATCGATGCCGTCGATGTGCTCCGGGGTCTGAGCGACGATTACCGCCTTCTGACGAGGATCACGCCCGAGGGGCGAGCTCGCATACGTGCGGCGGGGGAGATGCTGGAGCGCCTCCGTCGCTCGTCGTCGCTGCCGCTCCCCGACATGCTGAGACTCATCGAGATGGAGCTGCGCCTCGACATCGAGCTGGCTGCGAATGAGACGAGGGGCCCCGCGCGTATCGCCGCCACTCAGCTGCGGGCGTTCACCGACGAGGTGCGGACGTTCCTCGCGGCCGACGAGCGAGGCACCATCTCGAGTCTCCTCGCGTGGCTCGACAAAGCCGAGAGCACGGATGAGCTGGTGCCTCGCCCTGAGCCGCCCGAGCCGGGAGTCGTGCAGCTCCTGACGATCCACGGGTCCAAGGGACTCGAGTGGGATGCGGTCGCCGTGGTGCGGATGGTCGAGGGGGAACTGCCGTCGCGCCCGACCGACACGGCGGGCTGGTTCGGCTTCGGAGTGCTGCCGTTCGCGTTGCGCGGCGACACCGCGGCGCTGCCGACGTTCGAGTGGATCGAGCCCGTCGACGAGGAACTTGATCCCGCGAAGCGTCTGAAAGCAGGCATCGCGTCTCTCACCAGCAGAAGCAAGACCGCGCCGGGCGCGCTCACCGTGTTCAAGGACTCGTACCGCGAGTATCAGCAGGAGGAGGAGCGACGCCTTGCTTATGTCGCGGTCACCAGGGCGCGCACCGATCTGCTCCTCACCGGGGCGCACTGGGCGGGCCAGAAGCAGCCGAAGGCACCGAGCCCCTACCTGCTCGAGGCGATAGAGGCGATCGGCGCCCGGGCCGTCGACGAGGTGGACCCTGAGATCAACCCCTACGACGGCCCCGGCGCGACACTCTCCTGGCCGATCGATCCGCTCGGGGCACGTCGGGGAGTCGTCGAGTCTGCCGCATCCGCGGTGAGGGCTGCGGCCGAGCATGATCCGGTCGCCACTGCGGAGTTGACGCGTCTCCTCGCCGAGCGCGCAGCGCGACTCCGGGGCACAGATGCGCCGCCACCCACGCGCGTGCCCGCCTCGCGGTTCAAGGACTACGTCACGGACTTCGGCGGAACGCTGTCATCCATCGTCCGGCCGATGCCCGAGCGTCCGTATCGTCAGACTCGGCTGGGCACGCTGTTCCATGCGTGGGTCGAGCGGCGCAGTGAGATGGTCGGCGTCGGACACCGCGTCGACGAGGCCCTGTGGGAGATCGATGAGGACGACCCCGCGTCCGCGCCCGGGCTCGGGGCGGGAGTCGGGGCAGAAGAGGTCTCTCAGGCTGACGCTGCGGACCTCGACACCCTGCAGAAGATCTTCGAGCGCAGCGAGTGGGGCGGGCTGAAACCGATCGCGGTAGAGATCGAGATCGACTTCGCTCTCGGGGGCAGCGTGAGTCCGGGCGAGGCAGACGGGCACATCGTCGTCTGCAAGCTCGACGCGGTCTACCGCAGGGAAGACCGAGGTGGCCGTATCGAGATCGTCGACTGGAAGACCGGCAAGGCTCCTCGCACCGCGAAGGAGCGCGAGGAACGGATGCTGCAGCTCGCGCTGTACCGCCTCGCATACCACCGCCGGTTCGCGGTTCCGCTCGAGGACATCGACGTCGCGCTGTACTACGTCGCCGACGATCTCATCATCCGCGGCGATCGGGTCTACACCGAGTCGGAGCTCTTCCAGCGCTGGAGCGCTGCCCGAGCGGCTCGCTGAGCCTCGTCCTCCGGCGAATCGTCGTCGGTGCCGTCAGGTCGCGTCGGGACGTCTGAACGCCTGCGATCCTCGGCAGTCCGCTCCGGCGCATCCGGCGACTCAGAGACCGGGCCGCGGACAGATGAGAGGTCCTCCGTCTCGAGGCCGCCCACCTCCAGGCGGCGCGATGCATCCGCTGCGGCATCCGAGACATCGCTCGTGCTGTCATCGTCATGCCACAGTTCGTTCGGGTTGTACGCGTCGGTCTGCATCGAGGTGTCGACGTCAGACGCCGCATCCACGGGTACCCGGTCGAGGGCGTCCATCGCCGAATCGACTCCGGCGCTGCGAGACGCGATCACGCCGAGGTCGTCGTTGTGCAGTCCCTCGGCGAGAGCCTCGAGCAGAGAAGCGGCGTCGTCGACGATGTCCGGTCGGCGCAGGGAGTCGCCGTGCACCAGCCATCGGGCGAACTCGAGCTCGGCGAGCAGCCTCGCCCTGATCTCGAGGGCGGGATCGGGTACGCGGTCGGCGGCTCGCGCATACGCGGCGTGGACGTCGCCTGCGGCGTCCGGGGCGGTGGACAGCCAGGAGAGGTCGATGGCGGGGTCTCCGACCGCCAGAGAGTGCCAGCCGACGATCCCCGTGACCTCCGGACCGCGCTCGGGGTCGTCGTGGAAGAGGAAGGACGTCGCCTGCACTCCGCCCAGCACGACGGTGGACTCGAAACGCCACAGTTCGTCGTCGGCGACGGCGTCGCGCCACCGGACCGTGAGGCGTGCGGGGACCCGCCCGGTCGATGCGGCCGCGTCGACGAGCCTCGCGAGTTCATCTCGGCTCTCCTGAGCGGACCGCGTGGTCAGACCGGCTCCGCGGACCACGGAGACGGGAAGAGTGTGCACGGCGGCGATGGCTGCGCCCATCGACTCTGCCGCGCCACGCCCGGCGGGTACGAGCGGTGCCTCGATCTGGAATCCGGGCAGCAGCTCGGTCACCAGCGCGCGGGCATCGGCCAGACGCGTCTCTCCGATGTATTCGGGTGCCTGGAACGGCAGCATCGCCCGGGCTCCTGCCGTCAGAGCACGCAGTGCGAGCGCCTCAGCGGCGAGCTCGCGAGCGGATTCGTCATCGTCCGCGACTCGGATCGCGAGTTCGCGTCCGTCGGCAAGCGATGCCACGGCGGAGTCGAAGCGACCGTCTCCGTCGGCGGTGAGCGTGCGGGCTCCGGTCACCTCCGCGCCGGGCAGTGCGGCAGTCACCGCCGCGGCTAGAGTGAAAGGAGAGCGTCCCATACCCCCAGGGTAGGCGGGCGCGGGGGTGGTCCTGCTTCCGCCACGCCCGTGAGAGAGGGAGTCGATGACCGTTATGAGCACGTCCCTCGACCGAGCGGCAGACCTGCGCACCGAACCGGGCGTCATCGATCGGCTGCGGGCCGAGTCCACGACACAGGTGATCGCCGTCCGCGACGGACGGGTCCGCATCGCCGGTGGCGATCTGGACTCCGTCGCGCTCCTGCGGGTGCCGCCTTCTGAGATCGTCGAGGCGACCTGGGCACTGCTCGGCCGCGACGCGCATGGTGCGGCCGTGCTGCTCGCGGTGCTGCAGCCCGAGGCAGACAGCGTCGACACCGCTCCCGACGAGACCTGGCTCGGCCTGCGCGACCTCGGTGCGCGGCTGGGCTCTGACGACACGGAGTTGCTCATCGAAGCGCTCGCGCTCGGCGGGTGGCTGCGTGACGCCCCCTTCTGCCCGGCGTGCGGCGGCGGCACCGAGCTGCGCCAGGCGGGGTGGTCGAGGCGCTGTCTCGTGTGCGGCCGCGAGCACTTCCCCCGCACCGACCCCGCAGTCATCGTCGCGGTCGAGAGTGCCGACGGCGAACGCCTGCTTCTGGGCGCCAACGCGAACTGGGGAGGCCGCATGTACTCCTGCTTCGCCGGCTTCACCGAGGCTGGCGAGTCTCTCGAGTCGACTGTGCATCGTGAGCTCGAAGAGGAGTCGGGTGTGCGCCTGGCATCGCTGCGCTATGTGTCTTCGCAGCCGTGGCCCTTCCCTCGTTCGCTGATGCTCGGCTTCCGTGCGGTCGTCCTCGACGAGAACGACGTGCGACCGGACGGCGAGGAGATCATCGATGCCCGCTGGTTCACCCGCGACGAGATCGGCACTGCTCTCGCGGGCGAAGGGCCGGTAGGACTGCCCGGACCTTCGTCGATCGCGCGTGCCCTCATCGTCTCGTGGTTCGAGGAGCGCGCGTGAGCGCGCTCGAAGCCCTCGACGACAGGCAGCGGGAAGCGGCATCCGTGCTGCGCGGGCCGGTCGCCGTGCTCGCCGGCGCCGGCACGGGCAAGACGCGCGTCATCACCCACCGCATCGCTCACGGCGTCGACACCGGGGCATATTCGCCCTCACGCGTCATGGCGGTGACTTTCACGGCGAAGGCCGCGGGAGAGCTCAGAGGACGCCTGCGGGCACTCGGAGTCGAGGGCGTCGCCGCGCGCACGTTCCACGCAGCGGCACTCGCTCAGCTCAACTTCTTCTGGCCCACCCTCGCCGGGTCCCCGGCGCCGTCCATCATCGACAACAAGGTCCGGATGCTGGGCCAGGCGGCCGATGCGATGCGCCTTCGTCCGAGCACCGCGACGCTGCGCGACATCGCCTCGGAGATCGAATGGCGCAAGGTGTCGATGCTCTCGGTCGAGAAGCATGCCGAACTCGGACGAACGGTGAGCGGCATCGACTCGACTCAGCTCGCCGAGCTGCAGCAGCGGTACGAGGCGCTGAAGGACGAGCGGCACCAGCTCGACTTCGAAGACGTCCTGCTCGCCTGCGCGGGCATGCTGGAGGCCGAGCCGCGGGTAGCGGCCTCGGTTCATGAGCAGTACCGGCACTTCACCGTCGACGAGTTCCAAGACGTCTCTCCGCTGCAGAACCGACTGCTCGAGCTCTGGCTCGGCGACCGCAAGGACATCTGCGTGGTCGGTGACGCCAGCCAGACCATCTACTCGTTCGCCGGCGCCGAGCAGCGCTTCCTGCTGGAGTTCGAGCGCCGCCATCCCGACGCGACGGTGGTGCGGCTGGAGACCAACTACCGTTCCCAGGCCCCGATCCTCGAAGCGGCCAACGCCCTCATGCACGGCCGTGCCGGTGCACTGGAGCTCGTGCCCGCTCGGGAGACGTTCAATGCCGAGGCCCCCACGGTCACGGCATACGACAGCGAACGCGACGAAGCCGAGGGCATCGCGGCGGCGGTCTCGGCGCGCATCGAGGCCGGTGCCTCACCGGCCGACATCGCGCTGCTGTATCGCGCTCATGCGCAGTCGGCCGTGCTGCAGCAGGCGCTCGCCCCCGAGGGCATCGCCACGTCGGTGCTGGGTGGCACGAGATTCTTCGCGATGCCCGAGGTGCGCCAGGCGATCCTCGCGCTTCGTGCTGCCGCGGTGGCGCCCACCGAGCAGGGGTTCCTTCCCGGCGTCCAGCGCGTGCTCCGCGAGCTCGGATTGACGGAGGATCCGCCCGAGGCCGGCGGCGCTCAACGCGACGGGTGGGAGGCGCGGAGGGCGATCCTCCGTCTGGCCGAGGAGGCGGCGCCCGACGAGACGCTGCGCAGCTTCAGCGACACACTGATGGCACGGGCGAAGGATCAGCACGAACCCACGATGCGCACCGTGACCCTGTCGACCCTGCACGCGGCCAAAGGCCTCGAATGGCCCCATGTGCACCTCGCGGGATGGGCTGAGGGTGCGCTTCCGATCTCGTACGCCACCGGCTTCGAGGCGATCGACGAGGAGCGACGGCTGGCTTACGTCGGCGTCACGCGCGCCGCGCGTACTCTCTCGCTGTCGTGGTCTCGTTCCGCGGGGCGAGGGGAGCGGGCGCCGTCGAGGTTCCTCGCGGAGATTGGAACGACCGCTCGCGGCACCGGCATTCTTCGTGAAACGTCAGCGAACGCCACTCGCGCCGACCGTCGCCACTGACCTCGACGAACGAACCCGGTGACGCGGTCTCCGACAGGAGCCGTGCGACGAGAGTCGCCGCGTCTGCGATGCTGGCGGCGCTCACCGGGCCTGCGGCGCGCCCGATCAGCTGCGCGTGCATCCTCGGCCAGGCGTCGTCGGCATCTCGCTGGTGCTGATCGCGGCAGGTCAGGCAGGGAGATTCTCCCGGCACGACGAGCGGTCCGATCGTGATGCGACCGCGCTCGAGCGCCACCGGAAGATGGGCGGTGTCCTCGCGCAGACAGCGCGCGAACTGGAGCGCGGCGGCCGCGCCTTCGATCAGGACGACGCCGACGTGATCGGGGTCATCGCGCACGCCGACTGCGACGCCCTCGTCGTGAAGTGCGTCGCGCATCCGGTACTCGCATCGCCCGTCGAGCACATCGATGCTCTCGACCCAGGCCGCGGTGGGCGCGGCCGCGTCGTCGACGAGGAGCGGCTCGAGGCGCGAGAGGAGCATGCGCGCCTCAGCTCGGAAGAGCGTCG
>NZ_JAGGPD010000450.1 GCF_018613995.1 Microbacterium sp. ISL-103
GGTCGTGCGGCACCACCGGGGGGACATCGTCCCGCGCGCCGAAGCGCTGCTCTACGCAGCCGACCGCGCGCATCATGTCGCGACGGTCGTGCGTCCCGCGCTCGAACGCGGCGAGGTCGTGCTCCAGGATCGCTACCTCGACTCCTCGGTCGCCTATCAGGGCGCCGGGCGCGTGCTCGACGGCACCGAGATCCGCGATCTGTCGCTGTGGGCGGCGGAGGGCGCGCTGCCCGACCTGACGGTGCTGCTCGACCTCGACCCGGATTGCGCGCGTGTCCGTCTCGATTCGGCCGACAAGCCCTTCGACCGTCTCGAGGCCGAGAAGACCGAATTCCACGCTCGCGTCCGCGATGCCTATCTCGAGCTGGCGGCGGCTGAACCCGAGCGCTTCCTGGTCGTCGACGCCGCAGGCACCCCCGAGGGCATCTCTCGACAGATCCGCGAACGCGTGTCGACGCTGCTCGGCTGAGCGCTCCACCACCCCCATCGCGACCGAGTGCCCGTGCACGTCGGTGCTCCCGATTAGGCTGAGTGCATGCCCCAGACTGTCGCCGCCCCTTTCCCGTGGGCCGACGTGTGGGGGCAGGATGCCGCGGTCGAGACGCTGCGCAACGCCGCCTCCGATCCCTCGGCTCTCTCTCACGCCTGGCTGATCACCGGCCCCCCGGGGTCGGGGCGTTCCACGCTCGCCTACGCGTTCGCGGCCGCGCTGGTCGCCGACCGTCCCGATGACGAGGCCGCGATGAGGCAGGTCCTCGCGGGAACCCATCCCGACGTCACGGCGCTGCGCACCGACAAGGTCATCATCACGATCGCCGAGGCGCGCGCCCTGGTCGAGCGCTCGTACTTCGCTCCCTCGGCCGGTCGCTATCGGGTGATCGTCGTCGAAGATGCCGACCGGATGGTCGAGCGCACATCGAACGTGCTGCTGAAGGCGCTCGAGGAACCGCCCGAGAAGACGGTCTGGATCCTCTGCGCTCCCAGCGAAGCCGACCTGCTTCCCACCATCCGCTCGCGCGTGCGCTCCCTGCGGCTGCGTGAGCCCGATGTGGCAGACGTCGCCCGACTGATCACGCTGCGCACCGGGGTCGACGACGCCGTCGCCGAGCAGGCCGCACGGCACGCCCAGCGTCATATCGGCATGGCTCAGCGCCTCGCGACCGACGACGCCGCACGTCGTCGCCGCGATGAGACCCTGAGGTCGGTGCTCGCTGTGCGCGGCGTCAACGACGCGGTCGAGGTCGCCGGTCGGATCATCCAGGCGGCCACCGACGACGCCAAGGCGCTCACCGCCGAGCGCGACGCCGCCGAACGTGCGAACCTGCTGCGCATGGTGGGCGTCGCCGAGGGGCAGGCGGTGCCTCCTGCGCTGCGGTCGCAGATCTCCGCACTCGAAGACGATCAGAAGAAGCGGGCGACGCGCAGCCTGCGCGACGGCATCGATCGCGTGCTCACCGACCTGCAGTCGCTGTTCCGCGATGTCGTCATGCTGCAGTTCGGCAGGGACGACGAACTGATCAACCGCGAGCTGCGTGAAGACCTGGCGGCGCTGGCCGCCTCGTGGCCCGAGACCCGTACGCTTGTCGTACTCGACCACCTTGCCGATACTCGCCAGTCGTTGGAGCGCAACGTCGCACCGCTGCTCGCCCTCGAGAGCTTGCTCGTGACTGTCACGAGCGGGAGGACACCGTGAACACTCGACCGACTTCCCGCATCCGACGCGCCGTCGCCGTGATCGCGGGCCTCGCCGCCGCATCCGTCGCACTGTCGGGCTGCCTGTACGCGATGATTCCGGAACAGGCCGAGCCTCGACCGTCGACCACGAACGCCCCCGACACCGAGGGCGTCGCCGAAGACCTGTTGCCGTTCTACGGGCAGACACTCACCTGGACGTCCTGCGGCAGCGGTTTCGACTGCACCGATGTGACTGCGCCGCTCGACTGGGAGAACCCGGGCGACGGCGAGATCACGCTCTCGGTCGTTCGGCACCAGGCCACGGGCACCGCGCAGGGCTCGCTGTTGACGAACCCCGGTGGGCCGGGCGCGAGCGGCGTCGAGCTCATCCGGGATTCGCTCGACTTCGCCGTGGGGGCCGACCTCATCGAGGACTACGACGTCATCGGGTTCGACCCGCGCGGCGTCGGCGAGTCCAGTGCCGTCGCCTGCTTCGATGCCGCAGGCATGGACGACTACCTCTACACGATCCCCGAGGCGAAGCGGGGGAGCGCCGAGTGGGAGGCCGAGCTCCCCGAGGCGCACCAGTCGTTCGCCTACGCGTGCG
>NZ_JAGGPD010000451.1 GCF_018613995.1 Microbacterium sp. ISL-103
ACGAGCGGCGGGGCTCGGCATCCTCGTCGACATCGTTCCGAACCATGTGGGCGTGGCGATCCCACGTGCCAACCTCTGGTGGTGGGATCTGCTGCGGCTCGGACGCTCGTCGCGTCACGCGATCGCTTTCGACGTCGACAACCGGCTGTCAGAGGGTCGCGTGCGGCTGCCGATCCTGGGGTCCTCACCCTCGGAAGTCATCGAGTCCGGCGACCTCGTCGTCGACACCACACCGGCCGACGATGCCCCCGACGGCACTCTGTCGTACTTCGACCACGTGCTGCCCTTGGCTCCCGGCTCGGGAGAGTTCGCGGACGACCTGCCTGCACTGCTCGACGCCCAGCACTACGAACTGCGGTTCTGGGAGGATCAAAACACCGATCTCGACTACCGTCGCTTCTTCGCGGTGTCGGAGCTCGCGGGCATCAGGGTCGAGATCCCCGATGTCTTCGAGGAGTCCCATCGCGAGATCGCCCGGTGGATCACAGACGGCCTGGCCGACGGCCTGCGTGTCGATCACCCGGACGGGCTGACCGACCCCGGCGCCTACCTCGAGCGACTCGCCGACGTCACGGGCGGTGCCTACACGGTCGTCGAGAAGATCCTCGAGCCCGGAGAGCAGCTGCCCTCGTGGTGGCGAACCGACGGCACCACCGGGTACGACGCGATGGGTGAGATCGACCGCGTCCTGATCGACGGAGACGGCGTCGACGCCCTCGACCGCCTCGACGCGCGGTTGCGCACAGAGACGGGGCTGCCCGCGGCGGAGTCCTGGCCCGACCTGATCCATACGACCAAGCGGATGATCGCCGACGAGCTGCTGCGCTCTGAAGTGCGTCGCCTGGTGCGCGCGCTGCCGTTCGGCGTTGTCGGCGCCGAGGACGCCCTCGCCGAGATCGTGGCGAGCTTCCCCGTCTATCGGTCGTACCTGCCCGCGGGGCGCGAGCACCTGCAGCACGCGCTCGACGATGCCTCGCGCCGCAGGCCCGACCTCGCAGACTCCATCGCCGAGCTCACGCCGCTGCTGCTCGACACCGCTCTCGAGGTGTCCGAGCGCTTCCCGCAGGTGACCGGTGCGGTGATGGCGAAGGGTGTCGAGGACACCGCGTTCTATCGCCACACGCGACTCGGAACGCTGACGGAGGTCGGCGGAGACCCCTCGATCGCCTCGGTGTCGGTCGACGAGTTCCACGATGCCCAGCGAGCCCGACTCGCCTCGTGGCCGCACTCTCTCACCGCACTGTCGACTCACGACACGAAACGATCCGAAGACGTCCGAGCGCGCCTCTCGGTGCTCGCAGAGATTCCGGATCGCTGGTCCGACGTCCTGGCCGAGCTGCGGGCCGTGGCCTCCACCGGACATGGCCCTCTCGACGCGATGCTCTGGCAGGCTGCGGTCGGCGCCTGGCCCATCTCGTCCGAGCGTCTGCTCGCCTACGGCCTGAAGGCGGCGCGCGAGGCCGCGGAGTCGACCGGATGGCAGCATCCCGACCTCGAGTTCGAGAAGGGGATCGAGGCGATCGCGCAGGCCGCGAACGCCGAGGCGCGCGAGATCCTCGACGGGTTCGTCCACGAGATCATCGCCCCCGGGCGGGTGAATTCGCTGTCGGCCAAGCTCCTCCAGCTCGCCGCCCCCGGTGTGCCCGACGTCTACCAGGGCACCGAGCTCTGGGACCACTCCCTCGTCGACCCCGACAATCGGCGCCCGGTCGATTTCGCCGCTCGAACCGAGATGCTGCGACAGCCCGACGAAGATGCCGCCAGAGGAGTCCTTCCCGCTGTCGACGACTCGGGGCTGGCGAAGATGCTCGTCACATCACGAACCCTGCGACTGCGCCGCGACCACGCCGAGCTGTTCGACGGATACCGCCCGGGCGGTGTCGCCGGAGAGGCGTCGGATCACGCGGTCGCCATGGATCGAGGCGGCGTGCTCGCTGTCGCCACACGACTGCCCGTCGGTCTCGCCCGCCGAGGCGGGTGGGGCGACACCGTCGTGCTGCGCCGCGACCTGCCCACGGTCGACGCCCTGACGGGTCGCCGGTTCGGGGCAGGCTCGATCCGCCTGGCCGACCTGCTCGACACGTACCCCGTCGCCCTCCTGGTGGACGAGCGATGATCTCGGTCTGGGCCCCGCGCGTCGACAGCGTGCGGCTGAGACGGCTCACCCCTGCCGGCGTGACGATCTCGGAGCACGATCTCGAGGCCGCTGACGACGGCTCGGGGTGGTGGCGCACCGATGTGGCGATGGCCGAAGGCGAGCGCTACGGCTTCCTGCTCGACGGCAGCACCGAATTGCGCCCCGACCCCCGATCGCGTCGACAGCCACGGGGTGTGCACGGGCCCTCAGCTCTCTTCGATCCCGCCCGATTCGAATGGACCGACGCGAGCTGGACAGGCCGTCCGCTCGCCGGCGGGGTCGTGTACGAGCTGCACGTCGGCACCTTCACCCCGGAAGGAACGCTCGACGCGCTGATCGGACGCCTCGATCACCTCGTCGATCTCGGCGTCACTCACATCGAGCTGCTGCCGGTCAACGCCTTCAGCGGCCGGTGGAACTGGGGGTACGACGGCGTGCTCTGGTATGCCGTGCACGAGGGATACGGTGGCCCCGCCGCCTACCAGCGTCTCGTCGACGCAGCTCACGCCCGTGGCATCGCCGTGATCCAGGACGTGGTGTACAACCATCTGGGACCGAGCGGAAACTACCTGCCCGAGTTCGGCCCCTACCTTCGCGACGGCGAGCACACCGCCTGGGGTGAGTCGGTGAAACTCGACGAGTCGGCCGTGCGCGAGTTCATCGTCGAGAACGCCCTGATGTGGCTGCGCGATCTGCACGTCGACGGTCTGCGGCTCGACGCCGTGCACGCCCTGCACGACGAGGGCGCGCCGCACATCCTCGAGGAGCTGGCCGAGCGGGTGGATGCGCTGGCAGTGCAGCTCGATCGACCTCTGAGCCTGATCGCAGAGTCCGACCTCAACGATCCGACGCTCATCCTGCCCCGAGAGGCGGGCGGATACGGTCTCACCGCTCAGTGGTCGGACGACTGGCACCACGCGGTGCACGTCGCACTCACCGGCGAGACAGAGGGCTACTACGCCGATTTCGCTGCGCCGGATGCGGTCGTGAAGGTGTCGCAGGGCGGCTTCTTCCACGACGGCACGTTCTCGTCCTTCCGTGGGCGCGTGCACGGCGCTCCGCTGCCGCCCGAGGTTCCCGCATGGCGTCTGGTGACCTTCGCCCAGGATCACGACCAGATCGGCAATCGCGCGGCCGGCGACCGACTGGCCGCATCCCTGTCACCCGAGCGGCTCGCGGTGGCCGCTGTGCTGACGATGACCGCGCCGGGAACCCCGATGCTCTTCATGGGCGAGGAGTGGGGCGCGTCGACGCCGTGGCAGTTCTTCACGTCGCACGAAGAGCCCGAACTCGCGAAAGCGACGGCGGAGGGACGCATCGCCGAATTCGCGCGCATGGGGTGGGATCCGGCGCTGGTTCCCGACCCCCAGGATCCCGCCACCTTCGAGCGATCTCACCTGGACTGGAACGAGGTCGGCGATGACTCCCACGCCGCCCTCCTCGATCTGTACCGCCGGCTGATCGCGCTGCGCCGCGAGCGCCCGGAACTCACCGACCCCGAGATGTCGAAGACCCGTGTCGAAGTCGTGAAAGACGAGGGAGCTCCGGATGCTCGCGCCTACCGCATCGATCGGGGCGAGCTGGCTGTGCTCGTGAATCTGAGCGCCGAGGACGTCGAATACGAACTCGCCCCCGATTCTCGGATCCTGCTCGAGACTGCTCCGTGCCCGACAGTCGCGCGCACGATCTCGCTTCCGCCTGAGTCCGCGGTGATCGTCGGACCGCAACCCTGAGTTCACTGTTCTCTTAATTCATCCGTTTCTGTACAGTGGGATGGTGACTCTCACCGCCTCCTCCACCCACACCGCCGCCGTCGCGCGCCTGGGACACGCGCTTTCGGATCCGACGCGTGCGGCTGTCCTGCTCGCGCTTCGAGGGGCACCCTCCTATCCCTCCGACCTCGCTGAGGATCTCGGCGTGAGCCGCCAGCTGCTGTCGAATCACCTCGCCTGCCTGCGCGGCTGCGGCCTGGTCGAGAGCATCCCCGACGGGCGTCGCAGCAGGTACCAGCTCTCAGACCCGCACCTCGCTTCCGCCCTCGGCGAGCTGATGCGCGTCATGCTGATCGTCGAGCCCGAGTGCTGCGACGGCGACGGGTGCACCTGCTGATGTCGGCGACCCCGATCACGTCTGATCGTCGCGCGACCCTCCACCGCCGCATCCGCCTCATCGTGGGGTTCACGATCGTCTACAACGTGATCGAGGCGGTGGTGGCGATAGCTGCGGGCCCGGTGGCATCCTCAGCGGCCCTCATCGGATTCGGTCTCGACTCGAGCATCGAGGTTCTGTCAGCCGCGGCCGTGGCCTGGCAGTTCACCCGACGCGACCCCGAGCGCTGGGAGAAGCCGACGCTGCGAGTGATCGCCGTCGCGTTCTTCGCCCTGGCCGCCTACGTGACCGTGTCGTCGATCGTGTCTCTGGTCGGCGGGGATCGCCCGCAGCACAGCACGATCGGTCTCGTGCTGACCGCCCTCAGCGTTGTCATCATGCCGCTCGTGTCGTTCGCCGAGCGTCGCGCCGGACTCGAGGTCGGCTCGGCCACGGCGGTCGCCGACTCGAAGCAGACGCTGATCTGCACCTACCTGTCGGTCGCCGTGCTCATCGGGCTCGCACTCAACAGCCTGCTCGGATGGTGGTGGGCGGATGCCGTCGCCGGACTCGTCATCGCGATCTTCGCCGTCTGTGAAGGCCTCGAGGCGTGGAAGGGCGACGCCTGCGCGACATAGAGCGGGATGATCCTGGAAGACGAGCACG
>NZ_JAGGPD010000452.1 GCF_018613995.1 Microbacterium sp. ISL-103
CGAGGTGTCGCGCACGGGTCTGACGGTCAACGACGTGCCGAAGTACGACGTGTTCGTCAGGGTCACCCCGCGGGTCGACGAGGACTTCATCGGGCAACTGCGGATGCTGGTCGACCACGGTGACGTCGCAGCCCTGCAGGTCGGGGCACCCGTTCCTGTGACGGACAGCCTCACGGAGCAGGACACGGTCGAGCTCGCCGACGTCACGGATCCCTCGGTCCGCGAGGCGATGCTGCAGTGGCGGATCGACAGAGGGCTCATCGACCGCCGACTGGTGAAGGCTCGCACGACCGGCACGCAGGTGCCGGCATCCGTCGTCGCGGTACGGCCGACCGGTCGTCGGCTCGACGGACAGAGCGAGCTCGCTCTCACGGTGCTCATGGAGCCGGAAGGTGCACCGACGTGGGAGGCGGAGACGACGGTGTTCGCGTATCCCGAGGCGATCGCCCGGTTCCAGGTGGGCGCGCCGATCTGGGCCTTCTATCGTCGGGAGGACCCGCAGAGCGTCGCCGTGACGATCGAGAAGGAGGTCGGACGATGAACATCCCCGACACTCTGATCTGGCTCGTCAACTTCCCTGCGGCACACGGGTACCCGATGGTGTTCATCGCGGGGTTCTCGATCCTCGGCCTGTTCGCGATGTCCTCCGCAGGCGCGGCGCCGGGTGCTTCACTGCGACGTGTCCGTGAGCGCGAGGGGCTCTCGCGCGGAGACGGGGCAGGCCGAGGCCGCATCGCAGGTGCCGTCCGGCGGATCCTCTTCCGAATACTCGCGATCATGATGCTGGCGGGTCTCGTGATCGGCATCCTGAGTCTCGTGGGTGTGCCGCTGACGCGGGCGTACATCTACGAGCACGGCCAGCCGACGACAGGGACCCGGGACGGCGACTGGGTCACTTTCACGACATCCACCGGCGTCGAGTACACGATCGAGAGCAACTTCTTCACGCCCGCGGTGTACCCGGATCGCGATGCCTACCTTCCCTCGGGCGAGCCGGTGGTCGTGCGCTACCTCGCCGGGCATCCGCAGGCGTTCGTGATCGACAGCTCGCAGGGTCCTCGCTGAACGCTCTCCCGGGCCCATGTCCGCGCGGGAGCGTAGGGTGAAGACATGTCGCGAATCATCGTCTTCGGCGGCCACGGCCGCATCGCTCTGCTGCTCGCCCCTCTGCTCGTCGCACGCGGCGACGAGGTGACCTCGGTCATCCGCAATCCCGATCATGTCTCAGACGTCGAGAAGACCGGGGCTCATGCTCTGGTCGCAGACGTCGAGAAGCTCGACACCGACGAGCTGACCGAGATCGTCCGCGGCCATGATGCCGTCGTGTGGTCGGCAGGCGCCGGCGGAGGCTCGGCAGAGCGCACCTACGCCGTCGATCGGGATGCCGCGATCCGCACCATGGATGCCGCAGGCGCCGCCGGTGTGGACCGCGACGTGATGGTCTCGTGGAGCGGCTCGAAGGCAGACCACGGCGTGCCCGAGGACGACGGCTTCTTCGCCTACGCCGACGCCAAGTGGGCGGCCGATGAGCACCTGCGCGGCACCGAGCTCGACGGCACGATCCTCGGACCGGGCACGCTGACGTTCGACGAGCCGACCGGGCGTATTGTGCTCGAGCCCGAGGGTCATGGCGAGGTCTCACGCGCAGACGTGGCCGCCGTGATCGCCGAGGCCGTCGCCAACCCCGCCACTTTCGGACGCACGATCCGGTTCGGCAACGGCGCCGGCGATTCGGCAGCGCCGATCGTCGACGCCCTCAGCGCCTGAGTCGGTGTTCCGGCGTCGTGCGCTGACGGTCGGTGCGGCGTTGCTCGTCGCACTCGCGGCGGGGTCGACCTCGCCGACCGCAGCGGCACACGGAGGCACGGTCGCCGATGCTGCGAGCTCGTCGACCGCGTC
>NZ_JAGGPD010000028.1:0-232 GCF_018613995.1 Microbacterium sp. ISL-103
GCGGTCTGGTCTTCGAGCACGTCGGGCAGGGGGCAGCCTGCGCTGGTGAGCGTCATGTGGATGACGAGAGCATCGTTCTCGTCATCCCACGCGAGGTCGTAGATCAGGCCGAGGTCGACGACGTTGATCCCGAGCTCGGGGTCCATGACGTCTTTGAGAGCCTCGGTGACCTCGTCGTACTTCGCGTCGGTGAGGCTGGCTGTCATGCGAATCAGCCTACGCCTCGATGGGG
>NZ_JAGGPD010000028.1:249-709 GCF_018613995.1 Microbacterium sp. ISL-103
GAGGAAACGGTCGTATCCCTCGTCCTCGGGCCGGTCGGCAAGCTCAGGACCGCCCTCTTCGACGATCTTGCCGGCGACGACCACGTGCACGAAGTCGGGGCGGATGTAGCGGAGGATGCGCGTGTAGTGCGTGATCAGCAGCACACCGAGGCCCGTGGTCTCCTTGGCGCGGTTCACGCCCTCCGAGACGATCTTGAGCGCGTCGACGTCGAGACCGGAGTCGGTCTCGTCGAGGATCGCGAACTGGGGCTTGAGCACCTCGAGCTGCAGGATCTCGTGGCGCTTCTTCTCGCCACCGGAGAATCCCTCGTTGACGTTGCGCTGCGCGAACTTCGGGTCCATGCGCAGGTTCGTCATCGCTGCCTTGACGTCCTTGGTCCAGTTGCGGATCGAGGGTGCTTCGCCGTCGAGGGCCGTCTTGGCGGTGCGCAGGAAGTTGGTCACCGTGACGCCCGGGATC
>NZ_JAGGPD010000028.1:794-3869 GCF_018613995.1 Microbacterium sp. ISL-103
CGAGCGTCGACTTGCCCGAGCCGTTGGGGCCCATGATCGCGTGAGTCTCACCGGTGTTCATGGTGAGGGTGATTCCATTGAGGATCGGGGTGGTCCCCGCCTCGGTCTCGACCGTCACGTGCAGGTCGCGGATTTCGAGAACAGACATTCAGACTTCCTTCGTCACAGTCGGGTCGATGAGCACGTCGTCGCCGTCGATCTCGACGACGTAGACCGGAACGGGCTCATAAGCGGGGAGATTCTGGGGCTTGCCGGTGAGCAGCGAGAATGCGGACCCGTGGGCCCAGCACTCGACGGTGTCACCTTCGACGAAGCCCTCGGAGAGCGAGATGTCGCCGTGGGTGCAGGTGTCGCCGATCGCGTGGATGACGCCCTCGGAGTCCTTGATCACGGTGATCGGGATGCCGTTCGGCTCGACGCGGATCGGCATGTCCTGCTCGAGTTCCTCGACGCCGCAGACGCGCTCAGCGCTCATGCGTTCACCTCGGCGAGCTCCGTCTCGATCGCGTCGAGCAGCTCGGCCTCCAGCGCAGGGATTCCCAGTCGCTGGACGATGTCGGTGAGGAAGCCGAGCACGACGAGTCGGCGAGCTTCTTCTTCGGAGATGCCGCGAGCCTGCAGGTAGAACAGCTGCTCGTCGTCGAAGCGACCGGTGGCGCTGGCGTGACCTGCGCCCAGGATGTCGCCGGTCTCGATCTCGAGGTTCGGGATCGAGTCGGCGCGCGCGCCCTCGGTCAGCACCAGGTTACGGTTCGCCTCGTACGAGTCGGTGCCCGTCGCGTCTGCACCGATCAGCACGTCGCCGATCCAGACGCTGTGCGCGCCCTCGCCCTGGAGCGCACCCTTGTAGAGCACGTCGCCCTTGGTGTGGGCGCCCTTGTGGTGCAGGTAGACCTGGCTCTCGAGGTGCTGGCCGGCATCGGCGTACGAGAGACCGTAGAGGTAGCCTTCGGATCCGGCGCCCGCGAGCTCGACGCTCGGGTTCACTCGCACGACGCCGCCGCCGAAGCTGATGACGAAATGCTTGAGGGTGGCATCGGCATCGACCCGTGCCTGGTGCGCAGAGGTGTGCACTGCCTCGTCCTGCCACTGCTGCAGGCTGATGACGGTGAGCCTCGCCCCGTCGCGCACGATGATCTCGACGTTCTGCGAGTACTGCGCGGCTCCCGTGTGCTGGAGCACGACGGTGGCCGAGCTGTGCTCGAGCGCCTCGATCACGATGTGGGCGTCTGCGCGCAGTTCCGCGCCGAGGCCGTCGATCGAGACGAGGATCGCCTCGGAGACCTCTTCTTCACGAGGGATGCGGATGTGCAGCCCCTCGACAGCGCCCTGCCACGCGACCGCCGCGGTGATGTCCTCGGCGAGGAAGACCTCGCCGCGCGGCGCATCTCCTGCGGCGAGCGGTGCGGCGACGTACTGCTCACCGGCGCCGAACGTGTAGCTCACGCCCTCGGCAGAGCCCGACACCTCGAAGAGTGCGGAGATCTTCGCGACCGGGGTGTGCTTCCAGTTGACCTCACGGCCGGTCGGCGCGCCGAAGTCGGCGGGTTCGAACGAGTGGGGGCGTTCCGAGCGGGTCTGCACCGGAACGAATCCGGCGTCGGCGACCTGTGCGGCCGGGTCGACGTGCGCGCTCGAATAGTGCGACGCCGTCGGCGTCGTCGTCTGGGACGTCATCTCAGCCGACCGATCCTTCCATGCCCATTTCGATGAGCTTGTTCAATTCCATCGCGTACTCCATGGGCAGCTCGCGTGCGATCGGCTCGATGAAGCCGCGCACGATCATCGCCATCGCCTCGTCCTCCGGCATGCCGCGGGACTGCAGATAGAAGAGCTGCTCCTCACTGACCTTCGAGACCGTGGCCTCGTGTCCGAGCTGCACGTCGTCGACACGGATGTCGATCGCCGGGTAGGTGTCGGAGCGGGACTTCGTGTCGACCAGCAGCGCGTCGCAGCGCACCGTGTTGGCGGAGTGGTGCGCGTTGGCGTCCACTCGGACTTCACCGCGGTATCCCGCGCGTCCACCGCCGCGGGCGATCGACTTCGAGACGATCGACGACTGCGTGTACGGAGCCATGTGGATCATCTTCGCGCCGGCGTCCTGATGCTGGCCGGGGCCTGCGAAGGCGACCGAGAGCGTCTCGCCCTTGGCGTGCTCGCCCATCAGGTAGATCGACGGGTACTTCATCGTCACCTTGGAGCCGATGTTGCCGTCGACCCACTCCATCGTCGCTCCCTCGTGCGCGACCGCACGCTTGGTGACGAGGTTGTAGACGTTGTTCGACCAGTTCTGGATCGTCGTGTACCGAACGCGGGCGTTCTTCTTCACGATGATCTCGACGACGGCCGAGTGCAGCGAGTCGGACTTGTAGATCGGAGCCGTGCATCCCTCGATGTAGTGCACGTAGCTGTCTTCGTCGGCGATGATCAGGGTGCGCTCGAACTGACCCATGTTCTCGGTGTTGATTCGGAAGTACGCCTGCAGAGGGATCTCGACGTGCACGCCCTTGGGGACGTAGACGAACGAACCGCCCGACCAGACCGCCGTGTTCAGCGCGGCGAACTTGTTGTCGCCGGCCGGGATCACGGTGCCGAAGTACTCCTCGAAGAACTCGGGGTGCTCACGGAGCGCGGTGTCGGTGTCCATGAAGATGACACCCTGCTGCTCGAGGTCCTCGCGGATCTGGTGGTAGACGACCTCGGACTCGTACTGAGCCGCGACGCCGGCCACGAGGCGCTGACGCTCGGCCTCGGGGATGCCGAGGCGTTCGTAGGTCTCGCGGATCTCCGCAGGCAGGTCCTCCCAGGACTGCGCCTGCTTCTCCGTCGAGCGCACGAAGTATTTGATGTTGTCGAAGTCGATGTCGCTGAGGTCTGCACCCCAGGTCGGCATCGGCTTGCGACCGAAGAGCTGGTAGCCCTTGAGACGGGTCTTCAGCATCCATTCGGGCTCGTGCTTGAGAGCCGAGATCCCGCGGACCACCTCTTCGGAGATACCGCGCTTGGCGATGGCTCCGGCGGCGTCTTCGTCATGCCATCCGTATTCGTAGACTCACAGGCCGTCACGCCCCGGCG